>CAZZHC010000049.1:0-1627 GCA_964653745.1 uncultured Gammaproteobacteria bacterium | reverse complement strand
TACCTGGTGGGCACTCGTTGCTGTACCCCACAAAAAGTTTTCAGGGAAAGTTAAAGTGGCATGATCATGTTTTGGCGGGACAGTCCCATTTGGCATATTAAATTTAGCATACCATAAATTAAAAAAATGGTATTATAAAAGTATGATTAAACTGCTGCCCGTGGGCTTAGTTGTAATCTTGATGGTTTCTGCCTTAGTCTATTTCCGTGTTTTTAGAAATTCTACCAACCCTGCTGGTGATATTTCTCCCACCTCGCTGCTTCAAACTTTGCCTCAAGGCTCATCTGGTACATCAGATAGTAGGCTCAAAGTCGTGGAGGACTCAATTACTATTTTAACCAAAAAACTAGCCAGCTTAACTCAATCGGATACTTCTTTGGAGGGGAGGGTTAAAACTTTGGAAAATCAAGTGGGCCAGCTTAAAAGTGGCAGCAGCCAGGTTCAAACTACTCCAGCCCCCACCACAACTGTAGCTCCTACTTCTACTAAAAAATCACCCCTTTATATTCCTCTTTCTTCAGGAGGTTCAGCTAATGATCAAAATTGGTATACCATTGCGGGTTATGAGGCCTCAATCGATCCAGCAGATTACCCAGGCTATACCAGTATGCAGCTTGAGGTGAGTTTAAGATTGACAGAACCAACAGGAACTGCCTATGCCAGACTTTACAATGCAACTGACAATTCTGCTATATCTTCTGAAGCTTCCACTACTTCCAGCACCACAGTTTTGACTAGTTCCTCTGGTTTTACCTTGCCAGCAGGTAGAAAAACATATAGAATGCAAACTAAAAGCAGTAATAATATTGAAATTCAGCTTCAAAATGCTAGAATAAAGGTCAACTTCTAAAATGTTAGCTAAAATTAAAAATAAGCAGGAAATAGCCCAAGATACCTTGCTAGTTGAGTTTGATGTTTCTCCCGAAAGGGTAAATTTTAAGCCTGGTCAGTACTTTTATGTTAATTTAATTAACCCTGCTTATATGGATGAGAGGGGAGCCAGTAGGCATTTTACCATGGTTAACTCTCCTGTTGAGTCTGATACCCTCTCTTTTGCTACCAGAATAAGGGAAAGTGCTTTTAAAAAATCAATTCAAGAGTTACCAATTGGGGCTCAAGTTGATGTGGGACCAATTGAAGGAGAGTTTACTTTACCACAAGATCCTTCAAAACCCCTGGTATTTCTAACTGGGGGGATTGGAATTACCCCATTTATCAGCATGTTAAAGTATATTCAAGATGAAAAATTAGGGTATCAAATTATTCTAATCTATTCCAATAAGGATCAAAAATCAGCAGCTTTTTTACCGGAGCTGGAAAAAATTGCCAAAGATAATCCCAATATAAAGTTAGTTTTGACCATGACTGAAGATGAAAATTGGACAGGGGAAAAGGGGAGAATTGATGAGCATTTAATTAAAAAATATGTTAAAGATCTTAACAATTATACCTATTTAGTTTCAGGTCCTCCAACTATGGTAGAAGATATCAGTAAAGCTTTACAAAAAGCTGGGGTAGATAAAGGTCAGATCAAAAAAGAAAACTTTAATGGTTATTAAATTTTGCAGGGGCGGAAGGAATCGAACCCTCGTTAGCAGATTTGGAGTCTGCAGGCCTACCACTGACC
>CAZZHC010000048.1:0-1655 GCA_964653745.1 uncultured Gammaproteobacteria bacterium | reverse complement strand
ACCACACAAATATCTGGCTTATAATTATGAGGCACTATTAAACCACTCAAAGTCTCAACAAGTTGTTGTTCGCCTTGAACAAAACCCTGATAAACAAAGGTGGATACTTCAAAACGATCAGTAATAACAGTTACGCCTCTATTTAAATTAGGTCTAACAACCTGATCAATAAATTCTTGTCTGGCTGCGTAAAAAAGCAGGGCTTGGGTTTTAGGACCCATCATCTGCTCTCTTGGCCGCAGGAGAACATGCCTAATTTCTTCCCCAACCTCTGTTCCACCCGGTTCTCTGGTTTGCAAAACCAACAGACCTTTTTCTTTTAGATATTTAGCCAATAACTCTGCTTGGGTAGTTTTACCACAATTATCAATTCCTTCCAGAACTATAAATAATCCTCTTTCAGGCATTTTTATCCTCCTTTAAAAAATTTTTCCAGTATTCGCTTGGTTTTGGTTTAGGATTTTTAGAATAGGAATTTTTATAACCCTTACTTTTTAAACTGGGATCTCCGTAAACTTTTTCCGACGGGGAAGACAAATAGGAAAATCTAACTTGTCCTATGGACATATTGGGATAAATTATCATTGGCTGCTCTGTTAGATTGGTAATCTCTAAAGTAACATGCCCTGCAAAACCCGGATCAATATATCCGGCTGTGGCATGGATAATTAAACCCAACCTTCCCAAACTGCTTTTTCCCTCCACGCTACCCATAATTTGATTTGACAACTCAAACCATTCTGTGGTTACCCCTAAAATAAATTCATGGGGATGCAACACTGTTCCCTTATTTTTATCCATTACCTCATATTCAACATATTCATCAATTGGTTTTTTAACATCTATTACGGCATCTTTAATTCTGCGTCTTACAAAAACCATAATTGTAGGTGCCAAATGAACATCCAAAGAAGATGGCTGAATATTTAGTTTTAAGGGGGACTTAATTTTCAAAAGCCCACTTTTTAAAACCTGCTTTAAATCTTTATCTGATAATACTGACATAATTTTAATGGGGACAGAGTTTAAATCACTTTACAAAACTTTATAAATTTTTTCAAGTGGGCAGAATTGGCAAAGGAACACTTGCTAGAATCTCTTCAGGCAAGGTTAAGCTAAATTGGGGGATATTATTTTTTTCTATCCAATCAGTCAAGGCAGTCAGTAATCTAAATTGGCCTTTCCATTGTGGTACTAATAATAACCATTTTGTGGAATGAGGCCCATCTATTATCTCTAAAGCTCTTGCCATTCTTTCTCCATCAATATCATGAACATATTCTACTAAAGCAGTACCGGAAGGATTTTCTCCGGATAGATCAAGCGGAGAATATTTACCAAAAGCTTCTCCCATTTTCTGACCATGAAGCGACAACTGTTGATAATGATAAACAGCTACTCTTCCATTCCCTGCAAGTTGTTCTGTTAATCTTTCTGAACATAAACTCATTCCTTTGATGCCAGGTAAAAATATTACTGATTGTTGAGAAGTTTTTAATGCTTCACCACAAAGTGAAAGATTATCTAAACCTACTTCGGTAATACCCGGACGAGCGTCAACTGCAACCATAACAACAACTATATTTACAAATCCTATTCCGTTTTGTCAACAACCGGTTTTGTCCAAGAGGCAAATTTACAAGTTGGGTAATTAC
>CAZZHC010000047.1:0-1778 GCA_964653745.1 uncultured Gammaproteobacteria bacterium | reverse complement strand
ATATCAAAAGTGTTAAAACAGCTGACGGGCTAACCTTCACTGATGAGTCCGGATTTAGATTAACGCCTGACCCCGGACAGATTATTTGTGACCCTGCCCCAGTCCACCTTGGTGGATCCTGGCTAATGCTATACAAAGTTGCAAAAAAATGAGATTACCTTCTCGAGGAGTACCCAATCACCAATACTCTCATTATCAATACAAAAATAATAAATAAAGCCGAAATAAGACTAATTGATGCCAGTCCATACTGCCAGCTATCTGGCCTAAACCATCCTTGAAAACCCATTATAACAACGTGGGCTAGCACAAAAAAATATGCCAGATAACCCATTCTTTGTACCAACTTCCACTGGTCAGGATGCATATGCTTTTCGATGGGTGGCACCGATGTTACAACTATCCCGGCAAAGATTATAAAAGATAAAATTCCAAAAAGCATTGAGATTTCTCCTATTAAATTAAATTTTCCACTCTCCAGGTAAAATCTTGAATAGTTTGCAGGATTAAGTAAAACAAGTGACATAATTGCATGCAATGCTGCCATACCAAATCCAATAACTCCAAGATGTTTTCGTAAATAAAGATGGGTGGTAAACTGCTTTGGAAAAAAGCGCGCCAGCGGTCCCAATAAAAATGACAGCCCAATTAGGATGGTTGCTGCCATAGCAACAGCCTTGTTACTAATATAAAGTGGGAAATTATCAAAAGGAACACTTCTAACTATATTGTATCGAAGGTAGGCATAGGCCAGACACAACCCAAATACAATCAGCACTATGTAGGTAGTTCGTTTCAAACCAACACTTCTTACATCCATGCTTTAACCGTAACACGAATCTTATAGAGTTGACAAGAAGTTTTTCAATGCCTTAAGTTGCACATCTTCTAGATGTATCTCTGGCCTTTTTTCTTCTATCTTCTTAATTGCCTCGTCCATACTTAACCCCTGTGAGATAAAATATGCTGCCACCAAAGTTGGGGACCTGCCATGACCGTTTTTACAATGTACATAAACTTTTTTGCCATCTTTAACCAAAGCATCTAATGCTTTAACCCCAATATCCAGCTGTGTTTTTGTTGGTGCAGATAAATCCTTAACCGGTAACCACAAATATACTTCAACCTCCGGCGGAGATTCCTGCCTTTCCTCTTCCAAATCTATATCTGCATACAAACCCAGCTCAGATAATTTACCGGCATGGACACTGCAGCACATGTTTGTACCAATATAAATTTGATCTGTTATTTGGCTAAATTCAATTTCTACATGAGACATATTTATTTCAAAGCCAATGCCAAACTTTGGATTCCTTCTGCCAGGGTTGGATGAATGGTAATTGCTTTTTGAACTACTTTATAACTTACTCCTGCATTCATGTAAGCTGCTAAAATATGGATCAACTCTGCTCCTTCATAGGATAAAACTGCACCACCCAAGATTTTTTCTGTTTTTTTATCAACAATAATTTTCATTTTTCCCTGTTTTTCCCCAAGTTCAATCCCCCTGGCAATCCACTCAATCGGATACTCAGCCACTGAAATATCAAAACCAGATTCTCTAGCCTGTTTTTCCGTTAATCCTGCTCTTCCCAAAGAGGGATCTAAAAACATGGCATAAACTAATACTCTATCATTGACAGTTAAATTCCCACTCTCTATTAAATTTTTATATAAAATCACATAATCATCATATGAAACATGTGTAAAAGCCGGCCCTCCTTTACAATCACCCAAAGCCCAGATATTTTTAACATTGGTTTCTAATTTTTCATTTA
>CAZZHC010000046.1:0-1965 GCA_964653745.1 uncultured Gammaproteobacteria bacterium | reverse complement strand
AAAGACTGGATAAAACCAATGGGGATTTTTAATAAGGAAAAAATAGTATAAACAGTAAATGATCTTTGTAACCTGCCAGTAGTTAAGGAAATAAATTTAACCCCTAAAGTTGGTAAAATTTTTGATTCTACCGAGACTGATTTATCACCTTCCCTAGTATGGATCCTACCAACATAAACCAGTTTAGTCCCGCTGTATTTTTTTAATTGTTCAATAACAGCTTGAGCTGGAGTAAAATGTGAACTAGTAATTAAAATTTTCATTTTTGTCCCAAAGTAGATTGTTTAGAAATGTTTAGAAGTATTCCTATTCCTACTAAATTGGCAAGTAGAGCTGAACCACCATAAGAGATAAAGGGCAGGGGAACTCCAGTTAAGGGCACCAGTGATACCATGGAAGCCAAATTTACCACTGCCTGCATCCCCAACCAAATTGCCAAACCTGAAGCAAGTAATTTACCAAAGTTATCTGGAGCCCCCAAGGCAATCTTGAGACATCGCCAAATTAAAAATCCAATCAGAGCAATTAATACCACACCGCCTAAAAAACCAAATTCCTCTCCTACCACTGAAAAAATAGAATCAGTTGTAACTTCAGGAATATAGGCAAATTTTTGGCGCGATTGGCCCATTCCTAAACCCCACCAACCTCCTGAACCTAATGCTATTAAAATTTGGGAAATATGATAAGAGTAACCCTGGGGATCAGCAAAAGGGTTTAAAAAGGCTAACACTCTTTGTTTTCGATAAGGTGCCATCAAAATAAAACTGACAAATCCTCCTCCTCCCAGTATCATCAACCCAATAAAATGGATTAGAGGTGCTCCAGCCACAAAATAAACTCCAAAAGCCATCATACCAAACACTACAGCTGATCCCAAATCTTTTTGAAAAACCCCCACAATAATCTCCACTATTCCCAGTAAAATTAAAAATGGTAAGGTTTTGGTTTTTTTTTCAAAAAGGGCTGCCAAAAAAATCACTGCTGCAAGCTTTATAATTTCTGTGGGTTGAATAGTAAAGCCAGCAATCTTAAGCCAACGGTGAGCCCCTCCAGCTGATACTCCCAAACCCGGAATAAAAACCAACAACAATAAAATCAGTGATACCAAAAGAGCTGGAAAAGCAATTTTCTTCAGGTGATGGTAGTCAAAGATACTAAAAAATCCTAGAGCTAAAAACCCGAGCGCTATCCACATCAGTTGAGATCTAAAAAAATAGTATTTATTTCCCATATCATTAAAAGCCTCAAATTGAGAAGCATCATAAACCATCAGTAACCCAAAGGCGACCAAAAATGTAACTATTCCAAGTAATACTAAATCGATGCGGGTTTGTTGTGATGAAACTTTAGGTGGAGTATATTTGAGGGGTAAGCGTATTCTTTTCATAAGGGCAATTACTTAGACAACAGTGCCAACCATAAACCAAAAATAGCCAAAATTGCCCCAGCTAACCAAAATCTCATAACAATTTTTGGTTCTTCCCAACCAATATACTTAAAATACATATGGATTGGGGCAACCGGAAAAAGTTTTTTCCCAAGCAGTTTTTTTGAGACCATTTGGAGCAAGGAAGAGCTAATAATAATTACATACATGCCTCCAATAATTGCCAAGCCTAAAATTTTACCTGTCAAAAGACCAATGACCGCTAAAGTTGCCCCAAAGCCAAAGGCTCCAGCATCACCTAGATAAATTCTGGCAGGAAAAACATTAAAATAAAGGTAGGCAATTAAAGCGCCAATCCAAACTCCCACAAAAACAGCTAAGTTTTGGTTTAAAACTGTATGGGCTAGAGCCAAAAAAGCAAATAAACAAATTGTTAACAATCCTGAAGATAATCCATCTAAACCATCAGAGATATTATAAGCATTAGCAAAGGCAATAATTGCAAAAATAGCTAGCGGAATATACCACCAACCCAAAATAACGTTACCAATCACTGGTACAAAAATGTTATTACA
>CAZZHC010000045.1:0-2048 GCA_964653745.1 uncultured Gammaproteobacteria bacterium | reverse complement strand
TAGCTTTGGATTTGGCATGAGGGTAGTCTTTGGCATAATTTAGAGCTTCTTCCAAAATACCCCTTCCATATTGTTTGGCCAGTTTAATATATAAAGAATAATGTTTTGTATCTTCCAGTGTTTCTGCCAGATAAACTCCATAAACCTGAAATTCACGGGATAAATTTTTGGGACGGTCTGGATGTTGTCTTTCTGCCAAGATTTGTCCTAGTTTTTTCATTGTTAAAATAGATTTTTTGAAATGAGAAATGAGAAGTGAGAGATTGATTTCTTGAAGTCTTGAAATCTAGATATCAAAATATCAACGTCAAAAATATCTCACCTCCAACTTCTATTTATTCAATTTCTCCAAAGTTTCTTTGGCTTCCGGATAATTGGGTTTTAACTCCAAAGTTTTTTGCAAAACCTTAATAGCTTCATCTTTTTTGCCAGTTGCCTCTAAAATTATTGCTTTATTGTAATAAAGTTTGGCATCAGTTGGAGCTAATGTAATGGTATCATCAAGTTCTTTCAAAGTTTTATTGGTGAAACTTTTGTCGATGGTGGATAACATGAAATAGGTTCTGATGGCAGTTCGATGATATGAAACATTTCTAGGGCTTATTGTTAAAGCTTTGCTGGTTTCTTCTATTGCCTGATCTTTTAGAGTGCTAGAGAAAGTAGCATCGGCAGTCTCCAAAGACACAGCTACTTGGGCACTAGCAAAACCCAGCTCACTGTGGTACAAGGGTTCCCCTGGGTTCAAAATTGCAGCCTTTACTAGCTCACGATAAGCCCCACCAGGATTGGTGTCCTCAAGGCTAGAACCCGCAGCAAAGTGAAGATCAGCTTGGTAGTTTCGAAGTAGGGTGAACAGGAAAACTCCAGCAATTATCACTACCAATGGCCTTATAATTTGAAAAATAATTAGTTTTTTAACTAAGAAATTTAATTTCAGAGGTTTGGTAGAATCAGTTGCTATAAAAATAAGGGCTGGAAAAAGATAGAAGAACAGAGCAATAATCACCACTGAAAAACCAACCAGATTTTGGACTAAATAGCTAATATAGGAAGCAAGAAGACTAATAGCCAGTAGATTAGTCCTGTGTTTTTTTAATATAACTGTTATAAAAGCTATAATAATTATACTGTAAGAAATAAATCCTACAATTCCAGTGGTGGCTAGATAGTTGAGGTATTCATTGTGGGCTTTGTTATAAAGAAAATCCCATTCTGATACTAAGTTATGTTCAACTGGCCTGAAGTTATAATAAGAATAAGCAAATGTTTCTACCCCAGAACCAAAGATAGGGTAATGTTTGAAGATTTCTAAAGCTCCTTTCCACACGATTAACCTAATTTTGCCGGATTCTGTACCTCCAGTTTCCAGCTGGGTCCCAGAAGCTTTGATGGCGGTGGTCAAAGATGGTCTGGAAGGTGGGGCAAATTTAGAAAGTAGTTTAAAATTAGTTAAAGCAGAACCAAAAAGTAGGTTAACTGCCAGAAAGCTGCTGATAATTAATATGCAACCTCGGGGGTTGAATAAATGTTTGTGGCGTGACAGCATTGCAATAAATACTACCAACCCTGCCAAAAGGCCCAAAGAGGCACCTCGGGAATAAGTGAAGGTAAAAGCCAGGTAAAAGAGTATAGAGTATAAAGTATAGAGTATCGTGGAAGATTTTTTGGTGGCAGTGAGAGTAAAATATAAAGCGGGGAAGATCAGCATGGCAAGATAGGCTGCCAGCCAGTTTGGTTGACCTAAAGTGGCAAAAACCCTGGCTTTAACATCTTGAACCCAGCAGGCATCATTAAATTTGCCAGTTAAAATTGCACAAGAAATTGATCCCCCAAAATGTTCGAAAATTGCCCAGATTGCTATAATCCCACCACCAAAAATAGCTGCTTTTAAGAACTTAAAAACCCGAACTTTCTCAAAGTTAGAAACAAGGGCATAATATAAAATAAGGTAGGAAATAGTAGAAAGTAAGCCCCCATTGGACCTGGAATAATAGCCCCAAATTGAGGTGTGTTGATCAATTGAAAAAATGGTTGATAAAATATTAGCT
>CAZZHC010000044.1:0-2078 GCA_964653745.1 uncultured Gammaproteobacteria bacterium | reverse complement strand
TGAACATTATAAACAGGTTTTAAAAGCTCTAAAGGATAAGAAGATTGTTGTGATGCTCACCCTTCACCACTTTACCAATCCTCTTTGGTTTGCCAAAAAAGGAGGATGGGAAAATGGCAAAGCTCCTTATTATTTCAATAGATTTGTTCAAAAAATAGTCCCGGAAATAAAAGAATATGTTGATTTTTGGATTACCATTAATGAACCCGGGATTTATGTTTTCATGGGTTATGTCTCACTTGACTGGCCCCCTCAAAAAAAGAGTAAATGGGCAGCTGTTAAAGCTACTTGGAACATGGTCAGAGCCCACAAAAAAGCTTACAAAACTATTCATAAACTTGATCCAGGAAAGCCTGTGGGGATTGCTCAAAATGTTCAATCTTATACTGCTTATCATAAACACTCAATTATTGAACAGTTGGGAGTGATTTTGTCAGATTTTACTGCCAACCATATTTTTTATAGCCTGACCCGTGGTTTCCATGATTTTTTAGGGCTTAATTATTACTTTCACTACCGTTTAAAAAAGGGCAAAGGTTTAATTCCAGAAGTTGTTGATATTACCGCATTTACCAAAGAGGTATCTGACCTTGGTTGGGAAGTTTTTCCTGAAGGAATGTTTGATGTTTTAACAGATTTATCTGATGGTTTACCTATTTATATTACTGAATGTGGAATTGCCACAAGTAATGATGACAGAAGAATTAGATTTTTGATGCAGTATTTACAGGAAGTTTACCGGGCAATTTTAGCAGGAGTAAAAGTTAAAGGCTTTTTTTACTGGTCCCTGCTTGATAATTTTGAGTGGGATAAGGGCTTTGATCCCAAATTTGGGCTGGTAGAAGTTGACCTTAAAACCCAAAAAAGGACCCCCCGCCCTTCAGCCCTCATTTTTGCCGATATTATCAAACACAATGGTATTAGACATGAACTAATGAAATTTTTGGGACATCGGATTCATGTTGATGATGTTTTAACTATTCCTGGTGAAGATGGAAAAAGTGAAAAAATAGTTTCAAGCACATGAACTTTTTACTGGTTTCTGCTGTTGCCTATATTTTTAATGCTGGTGCCCTCTTGGTTGATAAAATACTGCTTAAAAAATCCTTTCCCAATCCAATTGTTTATACTTTTTATGTTAATATCTTGCAGCTTTTTGTTCTTCTACTCATTCCTTTTGGTTTCCATTTCAATTTGGATAGTGCTGCTTTTTGGGCAATTATTTCAGGAATAGTAGGTGTCGGAGCTCTTTATGCCTTTTTCAGCAGTCTTAGAGTAAATGATGCTTCAACTGTGGGTCCAATTGTGGGAGTGCTAAACCCGCTTTTTGCCTTAATTTTGGGAGGGTTATTTTTACATCAAATCCTAACTTCCACTCAATATCTAGCCTTTTTTATCCTACTTATTGGAGCTTTGGTACTAACTTTTAATTTATGGGGACATACTTTTAAATTTGGCACTAAATTTATCTGGATGGCTCTGGCTGGATTTTTATTTGGTTTATCTTATGTGCTACTTCGAGAAGCATTTTTACATTCTTCATTTATTAATGGTCTAATTTTTAGCCGAGTTGCAGCAGGACTTATTGCTTTGATCTTTTTACTTTTTCCAAACATTAGAAAAGATATTTTTGCCTCTAAAAGTAGCCCAGCAGGATTTTCTTCCAGAGCCACCCTTATTTTAATGGGCCTTGGCCAAATCATGGGAGCAGCGTCAGGGCTGCTCATTACTTTTGGAGTCTCACTAGCTTCTCCCGCTTTGATCAATTCCCTTTTTGGGGTTCAATATTTAACCATCTTAGTAGCAGCCTTATTTTTAGCTAAAAAGCATCCACAGCTTTTGGGTGAACACTTATCAAAAAAAATTGTTGTTGAAAAATTAATTGGTGCTGTTATTTTAAGTATTGGTTTATATTTACTTGCCCGATAATGAAAAAGTTTCTTTTAATCATTGTAGCTTTGGTAGTAATTATTTGGCTGGCTGATTTGATCTTTTCTAAACCAGCCGATCATATTAATTATGGTGTGACTTTTTCTGATTATTATGCCTCCTCTTTTGGGCTTGATCCCCACACTGTA
>CAZZHC010000043.1:2024-2631 GCA_964653745.1 uncultured Gammaproteobacteria bacterium | reverse complement strand
GGGCCGCTAGCTCAATTGGCAGAGCAACTCCCTCTTAAGGAGTAGGTTCTCGGTTCGACCCCGAGGCGGCTCACATAGTGGTAATAATTAATCAAACTAAAAATATTAACCTTTCCAGTGAATGTAAGGAGGCTGTTTCTTTTTTTGACCAACTTTTTGGCCTTTTAAAAAAATCAAATCCCAGATCATTACTTTTTAAAACTAGGTTTGGGGTACATACATTCTTCCTGAAAGAGTTTATTGATGTGATTGTGTTAGATAATAATTGGAGGGTTGTCAAACTTAGTACGGTTTCACCAAACAGTTTCTTTTTCTGGAACCCAAAATACTGCCACATTTTAGAATTACCCAAAGGAACTATTAAAAAAACTCAAACCCAAGTTGGCGATTTAATTAAACTAAAATCCTAATTTGTTCTTTTGATCCTGAAATGGTATCATGTACGTTCATGAATAACATTAGAAACGTTGCAATTGTAGCCCACGTTGATCATGGCAAGACCACTTTAGTGGATGCCTTATTGCGTCAATCACAGACTAAATTGGGCAAAGAATTTACAGAAGAAAGCAGCCTGATTATGGATAGTAATGATCTGGAAAAAGAACGT
>CAZZHC010000043.1:0-2014 GCA_964653745.1 uncultured Gammaproteobacteria bacterium | reverse complement strand
GAACGTGGTATTACTATTTTTTCCAAAAATGCTTCTGTTTTATGGCAAGGAGTTAAGATCAATATTATTGATACTCCGGGCCATGCTGATTTTGGTGGTGAAGTGGAAAGAGTTTTAAAAATGGCTGATGGAGTGCTACTTTTGGTTGATGCTAAAGAAGGCCCGATGCCGCAAACCAGGTTTGTGTTAAAACAGGCTTTAGAACTGGGACATAAAATTATTGTGGTTATTAATAAAATTGACAAGCCGGATGCCAGAATCCAACATGTTTTGAATAAAACCTTTGATTTATTTTTAGAACTGGGGGCAGATGAGCAGACAGCATATTTTCCCACCATTTATTGTTCCAGTAAATTAGGTAAGGCTGGACTTGAGCCTGATCTTGACAAAATGACTGATATCTCCCCTATTTTTGATGCTATTTTAGAATATATTCCAGCACCTTCAGGAGATCCTGATAAACCTCTTCAAATGCTTATTACTTCTACCACTGGTGATAATTTTAAGGGCAGGATTGCCACAGGTAGAATTTATAATGGCAAACTCGCAGTGGGTCAAGATGTTATGTATATTAACCGGGCTGGAGTGATGAAAAAAGTGAGACTTACTTCTTTAATGACTTTTCAGGGTTTGGAAAAGGTTGAAGTTAGTGAGGCTTTGGCTGGAGATATTGTGGCTATTGCAGGAATTTCTGATATTACCATTGGGGAAACTATTGCAGATCCAGTAGACCCTCAACCTCTGCCACTTTTAGATATTGAGGAACCAACTGTTAGGATGACTTTTAGTGTTAACACTTCCCCATTTGCTGGTCGTGAAGGTGAATTTAAAACCTCCAGACAAATTCAAGAAAGATTATATAAAGAGCTTGAAACTGATGTGGCTTTAAGGGTAGATGATGCTTCTGGTGGCTGGATTGTGTCAGGCCGGGGTCAGCTTCATTTGGCCATTTTAATTGAGAGAATGAGAAGAGAGGGCTATGAATTTCAGGTATCCAGGCCCCAAGTAATTGAGAAAAAAGTGGACCCTTCGACAGGTTCAGGGCAAGTGGTCTTGACCCCTTTTGAGCGGGTTTTAATTGAGGTGCCGGAGAATTTTTCTGGAGTAGTTATGCAAAAAATGGGACTTCGTCACGGTGCCCTGCAGGATATGAGGACAGAAGAAGGTATTGTCGGGCTTGAATTTATTATTTCTACCAAAGAGCTGTTTGGGTTTCGCAGTGAGTTTATTGCTGATACCCATGGTTTGGGAATTATTAACACCTCATTTTTAGAATATAGAAAAGATTCAGGAACTGGCTTTATTAGGGATAGAGGCTCACTGGTGGTTCATGAAGATGGTGTGACTAAACTTTATGGACTCGTTGCTGCTCAAGGGCGGGGCGATTTGTTTGTAGGTCCAGCAGTACCTGTTTATAGAGGGCAAGTTATTGGTCAAAATGCCAGGGGTGATGATATTAGGGTCAATGTTTGTAAAGAAAAACAGCAAACTAATCACCGTTCATCTGGTGAAGGAGTTTCTGAACATTTTAATGCCCCAAAACTTATGGGTTTGGAAGATGCCTTAGAATATATTAATGATACAGAGTTGGTAGAAGTTACTCCTAAAAATATCAGGATCAGAAAAGTTAACTTATCAGAAAAATAATTATAGCTGGGGGAATTGGAGAGTTAAGACTCGGTTTAGGCTTTTTTCTACTTTGCTTCTATAAACAACTAAACTTTTGGGGAAATACAAAAATGTGGCTGGAACATCATCTGCTAAAACCTTTTGAAAATCTAAATATTTTTCCTTCCTTTTATCTAAATCAGCAGTTTTTCTACCATCTTCCAAATCTTTATCTGCTCTTTTATTAGTCTCATAATGAGAAATATTGGTTTGGGTTTGAGTAGAGTGCCAAAGAATATATTGATCAGGATCTAATGGAATTGATTGGGCAAAAAGTAAGGCCTGAAAATTTTGTGGGCTGCCACTTTCCACCCTAAGCAGAGCTGATACTCCCAACTCTTTCCAG
>CAZZHC010000042.1:0-2984 GCA_964653745.1 uncultured Gammaproteobacteria bacterium | reverse complement strand
GACTAATGCTTTGGATCAAAAACAGTACGAGATAAGCATTTTAGATATGGTGGGAAAATCAGTTGATCATTTTAAAGGAAGAGATGAAATTGTGGCCTGGCAGGTAGAAAATGAACCAATGTTCAACTTTGGTATTTGCCAAAAAGTAGATAAAAAGTTATTAACACAAGAGATTGATTTGGTCCGTTCCAAAGATAAAAGGCCGATAATCTTAACTGATTCAGGTGAGTTGGGATTTTGGACTTACCAGTTAAAAATGTCAGATATTATGGGTACTACTTTATACCGCCGGGTTTGGGGTCCCATTTTTGGTTTGACTGATTACCCCTTACCACCACTTTTTTACCGCCTCAAAGCAGCTCTTTTAACCAAACTCGTGGCTCCTCACTCCAAAGGAGTCATTATTTCCGAGCTGCAAGCCGAACCCTGGCCTCCGGGTACCCCTTTAACCAGAGTTGATATTGATGAACAAGTTAATATGTTTGATATAAATGAGTTTAAAAAGACTGTTGCTTTTGCTGCCAGAACTGGTTTTAAGGAGGATTTTTTATGGGGAGCCGAGTGGTGGTATTTCATGAAAGAAAAGGGCCACCCAGAATATTGGAATTTTGCCAAAACTCTTTTTCAAAACTAATCTATTATGATCTAGTTGTACCTATTTAATCTATCTTCTTTTATATCAAACGCTGTAATAAAATTAACTAGTATCAAGAGCAGGCTTGGAACAGGAGGGTATGAGGAAACAACCAAGCAAATCCTCGAGCAAAAAACGTAATCTTAAAAAATCTTCGTTCTTCGTATGGCCCAAAATTTATGAATTTTTAATTATTCCGCCCCTTTTGGCACTAGTTTTGACCATCAAAATTGGTCAACTTCCCCAGGTCCTCCTCAAGAGGGCCTTTTTATTGCAAAAGAGAGGTAGGGGCCGCCCTCGCACCCAACCTTTAAGTAAAATTTATTGGAAAAAAGTCAAAAGAGCAAACCGCCAAATTCCCACCAAAACCAAATGGATTGTGGCTTGCATAGTCATCTTGTTAATCTTAGTTAATTATTCTTTGGCAATAGCTAAACTGGCTGGCCAACTACCTTCACCCACTTTGTTAAAATCTAATAATGATGGCTTAACCACTCAAATTTTTGATAGATCCGGAAAGTTACTTTATCAATTTTATGAGGGTAAAAATAGAAAGCTGATCAAATTGGATGAACTTCCTCCCTATTTAATTCAAGCCACCATAGCTATTGAGGATAAACATTTTTTTGCCCACCCCGGGGTTGATCTCTGGGGCATTACCAGAGCTGCCAGGGACAATCTGCGAGATGGCAAAATGGAGGGAGGCTCAACTTTAACTCAACAGCTAATTAAAAATACTCTGCTCACTCCTGATAAAACTGTGAGTCGCAAGATTAAAGAAATAATTTTGGCCTTTTGGGCAGAGAAAATTTATTCCAAGGAGGAGATCTTGCAGATGTATTTTAACGAAGTGCCTTATGGGGGTCCCGCCTGGGGAGTGGAGGCCGCCTCTCAAATGTATTTTGGTAAGAGTGCCCATGATTTAAGTCTATCTGAAGCAGCATATCTGACCGGACTACCTGCCGCCCCCACCACCTATTCCCCTTATGGTATCAGTCCCGATATGGGTAAACAGAGGCAGCTTCAGGTCCTGGACAGGATGGTAGAAGATGGTTATATTACCAAAGAACAAGCCAGCCAAGCTAAAGAGGAAAAATTATCTTTCAACCCCCCTACCACCGATATCAAAGCTCCTCATTTTGTGATGTATGTTAGATCATTACTTGCTACCAAATATGGTGAAAGAGTGGTTTCCCAGGGAGGTTTACAGGTAACTACCAGCCTTGATTTAAATATTCAAGAAATGGCTCAAAAAGCAGTTTCAGACCAAATTGATCAACTGGCCTCTTTACATGTTACCAATGGTGCAGCCATGATCACAGACACTCAAACTGGACAAATTTTAGCCATGGTGGGTTCTAAAGATTATTTTGATCCCCAAGATGGTAACTTTAATGTGGCTTTGGCTATTCGTTCCCCAGGCTCCTCAATTAAACCTGCCACTTATGCTGCAGCCTTCAAAGTTGGTTTTAGCCCAGGCACAGTTTTACTTGATACCCCAATCACATTTTCTGATCAATGGGGTAATAATTACTCACCTGGCAATTATGATGGTAGATTTCATGGCCCAGTTTCCATCAGAACTGCTTTGGGCTCATCCTACAACATTCCTGCTGTCAAAATGCTCTCTACCATTGGTGTTTCAACCATGCTTCAAACTGCCAAAGATTTGGGTATTACTACTTTCAATAAACCAAATGACTATGGATTGTCTCTCACCCTAGGTGGAGCCGGAGTTAAAATGATTGATATGATGACTCTTTATGGAGTACTGGCTTCAGGGGGAGTAAAATATCAACCCCAAGCCATTTTAACTGTCACAGATAGCCATGGACATGTTTTGGAAGATGATAGTGAGCCTGACGGCCATCAAGCCTTATCAGCGGAAATTAGCTATTTACTAACCAGTATTTTAGCTGATAATGGGGCTAGAACCCCTGCTTTTGGACCTAATTCACAGCTTAAAATTGACGGACACACAGTAGCTGTTAAAACTGGAACATCTGATGTTAAAAAGGATAATTGGACTTTTGGTTACACTCCCAAATTTGTGGTAGGAGTATGGGTAGGTAATAACGATAATTCTCCCATGGATCCCCAGCTTTCATCTGGTATCACCGGGGCAGCCCCAATTTGGCATCAAATTATGACCAACTTACTCAAAGATCAACCAGATTTAGCTTTTCAAAAGCCAACTGGGGTAGTAGAAGCCATGGTTGATGGGCATAAAGATTTAGTTATTAATGGTCAAGCTTCCAAAAGCTTAGTGGGAGTTAAAAAGGTAATGGCTAAAGATGAGATCACAGGCACAGAAAAAGAGGTTACCACCTATACCGATTCTACTTCTCCC
>CAZZHC010000041.1:2604-3084 GCA_964653745.1 uncultured Gammaproteobacteria bacterium | reverse complement strand
CAAGATTATCAACATCAAAAACATCTCATTTCCCACATCAAGAGTTCTAAATAACCATGAAACAATTAATATTAGTGCTAATCAACTTCTACCAGACATTTTTATCATTTGATAATGGGATGTTAAAGGTCTTAGCTCCTGGTGGGGCTTGTAAATATTCCCCCACTTGTTCGCAGTATTGCAAGCAGATGATAGAAAGATATGGTATCCTAAAAGGACTGAAATTGGGAGGTAAAAGAATTTTATCATGTCACTGATTATAAATTTATTTAATGCTGTTTTATTTGGCCCAATTGTTAATTTGTTGGTGCTTATTTTTAATGGCCTATCTTTTTTACATATTCCAGGGGCTTTTGGCTTCTCAATTATAATTTTGACTATTTTAATCAGACTTTTGGTTTGGCCTTTAATGTCCACCCAGTTAAAATCTGCTAAAAAAATGGCTGATTTAAAACCCCACCTGGATGCTTTAAAGACAAA
>CAZZHC010000041.1:0-2589 GCA_964653745.1 uncultured Gammaproteobacteria bacterium | reverse complement strand
GCTCAAGCCCAAATGGCTTTATATAAAGAACATGGGGTTAACCCAGCTGGTGGGTGCCTCCCCTCCTTAATTCAAATTCCAATTATTATTGCCCTTTATCAGACTATTTTTGCCTTCTTCTCGGGGGGTAGCGGTTTAGACAAGATAAATAACAACCTCTATCCTTTTGTGGGGCATTTTAACTCTGTCCCGGATTTGGGCTTTTTTGGTTTTAACCTGGCTACTAAACCCTCGGCTTTTATGCAGGTTGGTTGGATCATTTTGCTTATTCCCCTACTTACTGCCCTTTTGCAGTTTGCTCAATCTAAAATGATGACCCCAAAGCCTGTGAAAGAATATCCATCAGATAGCCCTAAAGAGAAAAAGGAAAAAGTTGGTATGGAAGATTCAATGGCAGCAGTCCAGGGCCAAATGATTTATATGATGCCCTTAATGATTGGTTATTTTGCCTTCCAATTTCCCCTGGGATTATCACTTTATTGGAACACTTTCACTGTTTTGGGGATTGTCCAACAATATTTTATTTCCGGCTGGGGTGGATTAGAAGGCTGGATTAAAATCTTCAAAAAATAATTACTTAGATATTTTGAAGTGAGAAATGTGAAGTGCGAGTTTGAAGTGAGAAGTCTTGATGTTAAGATAAAAGAGTGATTAAAAGTTTTTTTGACCTTGAAGTTTATAAAGAAGCCTTTCAACTTTCAGTCGAGATAGAAGAACTCCTAAAACAATATCCCCAATCTGAAAAGTTTTTATTAATTGATCAAATGCGTAGATGTTCTAGGTCAATACCTGCACAAATAGCCGAAGGATATGCTAGACGAGAATCTATTAAAGATTTTCAAAGATACCTACGTGATTGTGTGGGTGAGGCCAATGAAATGCTTAACCACCTGCTTTTATCCCAACACAAGGGCTATATTAAAAAACCAGGTTATGTTGAAGAATTAATTGAAAGATATAATCAGTTGGGTAAAAAATTAACCAACTTAAAAAATAATTGGCAAAACTACAAATAGTCAATTTATCAAAATATCAAGCATATCAACATCAAAAATATCTCACCTCTCACATCAAGCTATCTATACAAACATTGACTCTAGCCTGGTTATTATTTATACTTGTCTCCTATAAGGACCTGCTTCGTTCGCTGTATAAAAATATTTTACAGCTCACTTGCAGAACCTTGCCTTTTTAATTTTGATGATTGTAAAAAGAAAGGATAAATTAAAAACGTGGAAACTAAAGTTTCAGAAATTTTGGAAAATATTTTAGGACTACTTGCCCTTGAGGGAAGTTTTGAGGTGGTAGAGGGTGAGGAAGAAATTACTGCCACTATTGAGGCCTCTGACCCGGGCAGGCTGATTGGTTTTAAAGGTGAGACCCTGGATTCCCTACAACTTTTAGTTAACCAACTTGTAGCCAAACAATCTGAAGAGTACAAAAGAGTGGTCATTGATGTTGGTGGTTGGAGAAAAAATAAAGAAGCAGATTTAGAAAAAAGAGCCAAAGATTGGGCAGAAGAAGTAAAAGCTTCCCTCTCCCCCATTGACCTTGAACCAATGCCAGCTTGGCAAAGAAGAATTGTTCATATGGTGGTGGGAGAAATTGAAGGGATAGAGTCAGAAAGTGTGGGAGAAGGAAAAGACAGACACCTGGTTATAAAACCTGCCGGAAAAGTAAAAACTGTTAAGGCAAAAACTACTAAAACAAAAACTACTAAAACCAAAAAATCCCCTAAAACTACTGAAGAATAAATTATTTTTCTCCATTGTTTATTGTTGTCAAGTTTGGGTATAATGAAACTTATGAAAAAGTTGATTATTAATACTGATGGGGGATCAAGGGCCAATCCCGGCAAGGCTGCTGCCGGATTTGTGATCAAGGATGAAAAAGGGCAGATTTTGGCCTCTGATGGGCAGTATTTAGGGATAGCTACCAACAATGAGGCAGAGTATGGGGCAATTAAACTGGCCCTGCAGGAATTGATTAAACAATTTAATAAAGATCTTCCCTTAAACGTGGTGGTAAAGTCTGACTCTCAACTGGTGGTTAATCAACTATCAGGTAATTATAAAATCAAAAAAGCTCATTTAAAGATTATTATTGATCAAATTCATCTGCTGGAACAGCAAGTTGGTCAAGTTAATTACCTGCAAATACCCCGTGCCGAGAATTTTGAAGCTGATAAGATTGTCAACGACACCCTCGACTCTCTTTAACCTACTTTTATACCGTTTACCACTCTTGCTAACGTGTTAATATGGGCTAAAATATCATTAAAAATAATATGATAACGCTTTCGCGAAACTCACCTGCCGCAATAGTTGCGGGAGCAGCCGGTTTTTTGGGCTCACATTTAACTGACCAACTTCTGCAAAAAGGAGTCCAGGTTGTTGGAATTGATGATTTGTCTTCTGGAGATAAGGACAACTTGGCTCAAGCGTCCCAGCATAAACATTTTCATTTTTTAATTCAGGATATTGCCAAGGTAGTAATTGATGATTTACCCCGCCTGGATTATGCCTTTTTTTGTGTCAGTGAGGATTTGCCGCAAGCCAAACTTTTATCAGGACTAGATAATTTTTTCCG
>CAZZHC010000040.1:0-3284 GCA_964653745.1 uncultured Gammaproteobacteria bacterium | reverse complement strand
TGATCCGACAGTCTTTGCTTTACAAAAGCATTGCTTTATCCATTTAAGCTACATCGGCGTACGTTACTAATTTTAACAAAAAATCTGGGAATTTTCTTGGGGATTTAAAATCTCCCCGATATACCGGGGAGATAAAAGATCATTTTTTAAATAATTTCACCCTACTTAAGCCGTGTTTTGAGGGTTTTTCCCCTTAGACTTCAGGTGGGCATCCTGTGACCTATCATTGTGACATACCAACTTCGTAATAACCCGTCGTAGGCTAACGATGGAGGAAAATCATCCCCAAATTTTCAAACGTGCCAAGTAGGGTAATCACGATGATTTTAACTCACCGGGATCATCTACTTTTGTCCTTTCGGACTAAAATCATCATAGTCAAAATCCCCATTTTTGTCAAGACAAAAAATGTCTTGTTAGAACCAGCCTTTCCCATTTTTAGCCTCAAAATTAGTGGTTTTGACTGGTCAAAGTAACAGGAGAGCAAGATTGCGGCTGCGTTCCTTTAATAAAATATTCTTTATAAGAATAGGCTGATGAGGTAGCTTCTTTGGATAATTTAACAGTACAAGAAGAAAAAGCAATATTTTCTGGTGGGCTAAATTGTTCGACAGGAGTTCCTTTTAAAAATTCCTCCATCAAATTTTTCCAAATTGGAGCAGCCCCCAAAGATCCTGCCACATTGTCCATGGGAGTCCCATCATTATTACCAACCCAGGATCCAATAGTAAGAGATGGGGTATAGCCAATAGTCCAAGAATCACGGTAATTTTCTGAAGTACCGGTTTTAACAGCTGCAATTCTGGAAATGTCCAAAGTATTACCAAAAATTTCTTGCCTGGTTTTACTGTCAGAAATAATTGAGGAAATTAAAAAGGCAATATCAGGTTGTAAGACTGGTTTTGGATCGGGCTGGTAATTATAAATTACTTGATTGTGTTTATCTTTAATTTCCAAAATTAGGGTGGGGTCATTTTTTACTCCATTATTGGCAAAAGTAGCGTAGGTATTGGTTAAATCTAATAATTTTACCTCGCCTGCTCCTAGCACCAGGGCCAAACCGTAATAATTACTGTTATCTAAGGTGGTAATACCAAGGCGATGAGCCATTTCCAAAGAATTTGCCACTCCCACCTTGGACATTACCTCAACCGATGGGACATTTAAAGAGTTGGCCAAAGCCCGTCGGGCTGTTACTGGTCCCCGGAACTGGCGGTCGTAATCTTGCGGTTTATAGGGCGGAGCAAAGGAGTTTTGATCTACAAAACTTCTTGGGATATCTTGTAAAATAGTGGCCGGGGTAATCAAACCTTTTTCAAAAGCGGCTGAATAAACAATTGGTTTAAAGGTAGATCCTGGTTGGCGGGGTGCAGTTGCCACATTAACTTTACCAAAGTTTGGTTGATACCAATCATAACTTCCAACCAGAGCCAAAATTTCCCCACTTTTAGGGTTTTCAACTACTGTAGCGCCATTTGTAACGTGATTAACGGCTAATTTTTCCACCTGGGCCTTAACTTGCTGTTGGGCATACTTCTGATAATCCAAATCCAGGCTAGTTTTAACTTTAAAACCTGACCTTGTTAGGACATCTTCACCAAATTTTTTGACTAGCTCATTTTCTACCATTAAGGCAAAATGAACAGCTTGGGGGTCTTTTTGCTGGGGTTGTGCAAACGATAATTGTTCTGTTAGCGCAGCCTTTTTCTCGTTTTCTGAAATATATTTTTGTTCAACCATTTTTTGTAAAATTAGCTCTTGTCTGATCTTAGCTTGATCAATATCTCGCGTAATTGGTGACAATTTAGAAGGGGCTGGTAAAAGAGATACCAGTAGTGTGGCTTGGGCCAGATCCAAATCAGCTGCCTTTTTATCAAAATAAACCTCCGATGCGCCTTCAATCCCATAAGCTCCTTCTCCAAAATAGACAGAATTTAAATACATTTCCAAAATTGCATCTTTACTGTATTTTTGCTCCACAGCTCCAGCCAATACCACCTCCTGGTACTTTCTGAAAGGATTTTTTCGGGAGTTAAGTAGGGTGTTTTTGATCAACTGTTGGGTAATGGTTGAACCACCATAAACAATCTCCCTTTTTTGGATATCCAGCCATAAAGACCTGGTGATTGATCTTAAAGAAAAGCCATTATGGTAATAAAAATCTTTATCTTCTGAAGAGATAGCTGCCTTTTTAACTGTATCAGGTATTTGGGAAGATGGAACAAAAACTCTTTTTTTAGCTTGATACAAGGTAAAAAAGGGTTGGTTGTGACGGTCGAGTAAAATTACACCCCGATCATTATTTTCTAAAATTTTATCTTTGCTGGTTAAAGTTTGGGCAAAACTAAAATAGGTATAAGCACCAAACAGCACAAAAAATAAAGCTATAAAACAAAAAATGCCAAAGATCTGGAAAAGACTAATTTTAGACAACTTGACCATGGCAGCTACCCAGATGATAAATGGTGCGTGCGTGGAGCCCATAAGAAAATAGCAAGAAATATGTAAATACTAACTTAAACCAGGGGAACTTGGAAAATTAGGTGGAATAAATTAAGAAAAAAGCCCAGGATTAAAGAAAGCAAACTGCCTCCTCCAACTGGTAAAAATAGTAAAAGTAGCAAAAGTATCAGGCCGTATCTTTCTAATTTTTGATAAGAGGCCATTAAATTTACCGGTAAAAAAGATAAAACAATTTTTGATCCATCAAGAGGTGGGACGGGCAAAGAGTTAAATACAGCCAAAATAATATTGATCTGAAAAGCAAAAATTAAAATGGGGGCCAAGATTGGTAAGTTTAGACCACTGGTTAAATGAAAAAGTAGGGCTGCCAATATTGCCAGTCCCAAATTAGATAAAACTCCGGCAGCAGAAACAAATAATTCTCCGCGTCTGATATCAGAAAAATTTAGGGGATTTACTGGGACAGGTTTGGCCCAACCAATAATAAAAGATGGGGCAAAACCTGCCAAAAGTGGTGGAATAATTAAAATAGCTGGAACCAGGATTGTTCCAATTGGATCAATATGGGGAAGAGGATTTAAGGTTAATCTTCCAGCCCTTTGGGCAGTAGTATCACCAAATTTTAGGGCCACCAGTCCATGCATCACTTCATGTAAAATCACAGAAAAGAGTAAAATGATAATTCCAAATGCAAAAACTGTGGCTTCCATTATTTAGCTAATTTTTCCCATTGCTTGAGGCGAAGTTTTAAGCGTGGGTCAGCATCAATAATAACTTTGGCTTTTTGCAAACATTCTTTAGCCTCTGTTGGGTTATCCTCT
>CAZZHC010000039.1:2831-3611 GCA_964653745.1 uncultured Gammaproteobacteria bacterium | reverse complement strand
AAACCAAAGGAAATCCCACAAAGCTATAAAAATAAAGAGGAGTGAGAGAGTTTTTAACCAATGATCCAAGGTAAAACTTAATCCAAACACATAAGGTAAATGGAAAATTAAAACAACAAAAGAAAACATGCTCAAATGGTAGCCGGTCATTTCCTTCCCACTCATCATTTTGGAATAAAGTTTTACAAAAAAACTTTGGGATTTGGGCCTCCAAGTTGGTAAATTTTTAGCCCAGCCATGTTTCCCCTCAATTTGAATTTCTAAAATAGCTAAAACTGTAGCCATTAAAAACAGATAAATATTAGTCAGCATAATATCCATATAGATTTTTTGATGTTAGAAATGGGATATTTTTGATCTTGACACTTTGATATCTTGAATTCTAGAAATCAAAACATCAAGTTCTCACTTCTCATTTCTCACTTCAAGACTTTCAATAGTTGGTAAAGTCCCCTTTATCAAATATTCTAACATAGCCCCACCACCCGTGGAAACAAAGGAAAATTTCCCCAGCAGTCCCAGTTTTTCCAAATATCCCACAGTGTCCCCTCCTCCAACTAAAGTTTGGGCTTGCGAGCTCATTATCATCTGGGCCAGTTTTTTGGTGGCATCATTTTTTTCATCTTCAATTTTACCAACTGGGCCATTCCACACAATCATCCCGGCTTTTTCAATAATTTCTCTCCATGATGCCAAAGATTCAGTGTTTAAATCAGTCCATTCTTCATTAAGATCTCCCAATAAAATATAACTTCTGTTATCAAACTTTTTAATTATTTC
>CAZZHC010000039.1:0-2811 GCA_964653745.1 uncultured Gammaproteobacteria bacterium | reverse complement strand
AGAGGGTGGACGACGGGATACTGGAGCGGCAGGACCCCGAAAATCCTCCCATTTCTTCCACTATCTTCCCACCAACTAAAACATGATCAAAAGTTTTAGATAAAGCCTCTACTGCTGGTAATTTATCCTCAACTTTAACTCCCCCAATAATAGCTACCAAAGGCCTTTTGGGGTTATCTCTCACTTTTTTTAAAGTTTCTACCTCTTGAACAAATCTTAAGCCTGCAGCATGGGGTAAAAGAGTTGGTAGGACTGTGGTGGAAGCTGCAGGGTGGTGGGCAGCAAAAGCCTCATTCACAAAAACATCCCCTAGGACAGCTAACTGCCTAGCAGACTGCAGCGCCTGATCTTTGTCCTGGGCTGCGTCGAAGGATTCTCCATTTTCAAACCTTAAATTCTCCAACAACTTTAGCTTCCCACTTCCGATGTGGGAACTCAAACCATGTTCTTCTAACCAATCATAAATTGGGGCCACAGAAAGTTCTGGATCCTCACCTTCTGGCCTTCCCAAATGTCCCATGATAATCACCTGCTGCGCATAGTCCAAACAAAGTTTTAAGGTAGGAAAAGCAGCTTCCAATCTAAAATCTTCCAGCACCTTTCCATCTTTAACAGGGACATCAATATCAAGCCTTAAAAGAACTTTTTTGTCTTGAATAAAATCAGAAGTTACAACCTGCACAAAATTATCTTAACAAAATCTGGCAGTTAATGCCAAAAGGCTCTGTGATGAGTCAGCACCATTGGTATTCCTGCTTTATTAGCTGCTTCAATTGACAGGGCATCATTAATTGACTCACCTTGTTGGATAACTGCTGAAATTCCAGCCTTTATTGCTAGTTCCACACTATCTGCAAAAGGGAAGAAGCTATCACTGACCAAAATTCCCCCTTGAGCTTTTTTTCCTGCTTGTTCCAAAGCAATTTTGGTAGCCCTAACTCTTGAAGTTTGACCTGAACCAATCCCACAAGTTTTTGGCAGATTTTGATCCACAACCAGGACACAATTTGATCTAATTCTGCTGATAAATTTCCAACCAATTTTCATCTGTTGAAGCTGTTTTTTAGTGGGTTTTTTCTTAGTTACCGCCTCCCAAGAGCCAAATCCTTTTTCCACCTCATCCCTATTTTGAACAATAAATCCCCCATCAACAAATTTAATATTAAAATTTGTCCCATTTTTCTTGGGGATTTTACCAAAGGTATAAATACCCATGCTTTTACGCAGAGCACTTAATTTTTCAAACACTCCTTTTTCTAAGATAGGCACAGCTATAATGTCAAAATTACCTTTCCCACTGGCTTTAAATTGAGCTACTATCTTAAAACAACCGTCATCAAAGGTTCTATTTAACACAATCACCCCACCAAAAGCAGATTCCGGATCAGCATCAATTGCTCGCTGTAATGCCTGGGCCCCATCTTTACCCAAAGCAATTCCACAAGGGCTGTTATGTTTAATTACCACTGCAGCAGGTTCTTCAAAAAGCCTAACTGCCTCAAGCCCTGCATTAATATCAGTTAAATTTACCAAAGATAATTCTCTCCCCCACAGTCTTTTTAATTTTTTCAAAGGAGAAGAAGATTTAGCAAAGGTGTAAAAGGAAGCTTTTTGATGGGGGTTTTCCCCATAACGAAGTTGCAGTAATAAATCACCAGAGAGTGTGAGTTGGTCCTTCATCAAACTGCTTAATATTTAACACTTGAGCAAAATTTTGGCAAGTAGTGAGTTTACTGATAACCTGGAATATCTATACCAGGAGCTTTAATGAAACCTGTGCCTTGACGCCCCCTTAGGTCTTCTTCTTTTTTTACATAGGTAAAGGGGCGATCAGTATGACGGAGCTCTTGCATTCTTTCCTGTTCATCAGCTAATTGTAGACCTATTTTAGCACCCTGTTCCATCCAGTAATTATCTTCTGCATAAGCAGTGTAACTTCCATTTGGAACTTTACGAAGGTAACCTATTCTTCCTAAAAGTTTTTTCCTGCCTTTTCCGTTTCCATTACCGTTTCCATTACCATTGTCACCATCTTCTTCATCTTCACATACAATAGATTGCCAAGCACTAAGTACAACGTAGTGTATAGACTTAACATTTTCTGGTTTTGGTTGGATTTTATTTTCAAAATCTAGATCATATGAACTATCTAATCTAACTGGGTAATCTATTCCTAAAATATTAATTCTGGCAATTGTTTCATTACCACATTTTTCCAAAGTAACTGAACGGTAACCTCCCCGGTGAAGCTCCAAAGGACGCAAAGGCACTCTCACTCCTCTATTCTCTGGTAAGAAACTAGTATATTTATGAATAATATTTTCTTTTGCCTCTTCTATAGCTTCAGCTATACTTTTGCCGTCAGGCAGAATTGGTTCAGGAAAACCAAGTAGATCCATAATAACCAAAGGATGAACTTTTTCATCCAAAACCGATCTTGACCTGTACATATGAATCAGTTGATGATCACCTAAAATCCATGGTTGTTTTATAGCCAGATGGCCTTTATGTGGGCTATCTGTTAAATTATGTATTTCTGCGGCATCGCCTTGGAGTTCTTTAAAAATACGCTTAATAGCTGTTAATTTATCCATAACTAGCAATTCCCCACTAGCACAAACATCAACCATTAACCTAAGATCTGGAACTTGAATACTAAAGATATTAGCTAAAGTAATACCTTTTTTACCCAGTTCTGCTAAAAATTGACGTTGGCGAACTACAGAGGCAATATAACCTCCTATCCGTTTCTGAAAAGTATCATGCAAAGGATCACCTTCAAATTTAAATAGTAACTTAAATGGCCATTCA
>CAZZHC010000038.1:0-3791 GCA_964653745.1 uncultured Gammaproteobacteria bacterium | reverse complement strand
TGATACTTGATACTTGATACTTGATACTTTTTCCTGCAACCCCCAAACTCTGTCTAAAAATCTGTAAGCTCCCCAAATTCTCTCTGGAACCCAAGCACCGGTTGCCTCATAAGGCATAAAAAAGCCCAAATAAACTCTAATAGTATCAGCTCCATATTTTTTCACTTCTTCATCAGGATTTACTACATTTCCCCGGGATTTGCTCATTTTATAGCCATCAGGCCCCAATACAATTCCATGGTTAATCCTCTTACCCGCAAATTCTTCCAAATCTGTTAAGTTCAAATCATGGAAAAACTTGGTTAAAAACCTGGCATATAAGGTATGGCCCAACGTATGCTCTGCTCCACCAAAATAGATATCAACTGGCATCATTTTTTTCGCCACACTGGTATCAAAAATTTGCTGCTCATTTTTAGGATCAAGGTAGCGGAAAAAATACCAGGACGAGTCAACAAAAGTATCCATGGTTTCAGAGTCACGTTTGGCCTCACCCTCACATTTGGGGCATTTAACATTGAGCCAACTATCATTGGAAGCCAAAGGGGGTTTACCTTTAGGGGCATAGTCAACATCATAAGGCAGCCCAACTGGCAAATCTTTTTCAGGTACTGGGACTATCCCACACTTTGGGCAATGGATAATTGGAATGGGGGTTCCCCAATACCTTTGGCGGGAAATTGACCAATCATGAAGATGATAATAGGTAGCTTTCTCACCCAGTTGATGCTCTGTGAGATATTTTGTTATCTTGTCTTTAGCCTCCTCCGAGCTTAAACCGTTAAAGTCATTAGAGTTAATCAATGCGCCTGATCCTTCATAAGGCTCAAACTGCATCATTACAAAATCTGCCTGCTCTTTCCAACGGATCTCTTTTCCTTTAGTTATGTGCTCTTTTTTTATTTCGTAGAGAGCTTGCTTAGCCATAGTCAAAACCGAGATTCCCTCAAATGTTTTTTCTTCAAATAAAATGTTGAAGGGTAAGGAGAATTGTTCCCCCCCATTTGACCAAGACACTTTGCCATCTTTTTTAACCTTAATTGCATTAAAATCTACCCACATATCATCCCCCACATCTGAAAAATAATAAGCATCCTTTTTACCCTCATAAATCCCCTGGTGGATTTTCAAACCTAAAGATTTAGCATAATCCTTCCACCAATTTAGGTCCTCTTCCAAAATCATTAAATCCAAATCTTCAAATTCCCTAAATTCTGACCCTGTCTGTAAACCAACCGCCCATCCACCCCAAATCATCAATTGTTTTTGGTTTTCATGGGCATGTTTAGAAATCTGCTTTAATAAATTCCGGTGAATTTCGACCCTCCTTTTAAAATACTTCCGTCCATCCCCCACATACACCCTTTGTGGTAAAACTACAGGTTTAATCTCTAGTCCATATTTTTTAGCAAATTCAAAATCTCTTTGATCATGGGCTGGAACTGCCATAATAGCCCCTGTTCCATAGCCTGCCAGAACATAATCAGCTACCCAAACCGGAATTTTTTCGCCATTAATCGGGTTTTTAACATAAGAACCAGTAAATACTCCTGTTTTTTCTTTATTTTCCTTCCTCTCTAGTTCACTTTTTTTCTTAGCTTGCTTAACATATTCTTCGACTTCTTTTCTCTTTTCAGGCACAGTTAAGTCATTTAGCAAAGGATGTTTAGGACTGACAATAATAAAAGTAGCCCCGAAAAGCGTGTCAGGACGCGTAGTTAACACTACAATATCGTCAAACTTTATCAATACCCCTTCTGATCTGCCAATCCAATTATTTTGAGCATCTTTGACAGCTTTGGGCCAATCTACTTCAGACTTATCCTTCCAGATAAGTCTTTCGGCATAATCTGTGATCCTAAAAAACCATTGATCAATTTCTTTTTGGACCACTTCTGTGCCACATCTCCAGCAAGCTCCCCCCTCCACAGCCTCATTTGCCAGCACTGTTTGGCAAATATTACACCAATTTGATAAATATTTACCCCGGTAAGCCAAACCTTTTTCCAACATTTTTAGGAAAATCCACTGATTCCACTTATAATAGATAGGCAGGCAGGTTATCACTTCATGGTCAAAGGTAAAACTTGCCCCCATTGAGGCAAATTGGGTTTTCATCCGTTCGATATTAGATAGGGTCCAATCTTGAGGGTGAACTCCACGCTTAATGGCAGCATTTTCAGCAGGCAGGCCAAAGGCATCAAAACCATTGGGAAAAAAGACTTGGTAGCCTTGCATCCTCTTCAACCTGGCATAAAAATCAGCCCCAGCAAAGGTAAACCAATGTCCCATATGAAGGTCTCCTGAAGGATAGGTAAATTCAGCCAAAACATAGTGCTTCTTTGACTTTTCTAAATCAGAACCGTATAGGTTATCTTCAGCCCACTTTTTTTGCCATTTAGCTTCAAAATCTACTGGTAAATATTTCTTCATACTTCAATATTAACACAATAAATAGATCTTTTGAAGTTGGATATGAGATATTCTTGATCCTGATTTTTTGAAGTCTAGAAATCTAGATATCGAAATTATCAGGCTCTCACTTCTCACCTCCCATTTCAATCCTTCTGAAATCATTGTTTCCACGCTCTTTTCACAAGCACAGAATATATGCACCATGGTCAACTCTGATATAGTACGTATATATTGGGATATATTATCTACGAGCTATAAACCATAAACTGTTAGCTATCGAGCCTGTGCGTTAAACCACCTGACAAAATGTGATATACAAAGATATCTTGACAATGTAGTTAAGTTTTTTTACACTTTAATCAGCCTTAAAACTTGTTTTAAAAAGTTTTTAAACAATCCTTAAGGCTTTTGGGTAGGAGTAAAAGCAGACGGTTACTCCTACCCAAATTTTGTTAAATTTAACCCCCCTTTTGACCCCTTACAAGATGTCAATTTTTTTATCAAAAAATCTCTGCATAAAATCTATGCATTTTACCCTCATTTCCATATTGACAATCTAGGCAACAATTAGGTACGCTGGAAACAGGATAAATCTGCTCATGAAAAAGCCTTCTACAAAACGTTTAGTTAAAATTGGTCAAGCCGCTAAAATACTCGGCGTATCAATTGATACACTCCGCCGTTGGGAAGCTCAAGGAAAAATTAGAGTTATAAATACTCACGGGGGAACAAGATATTATTTTGTCAAAGAATTAAATCAGCGCAAACCTCAAGTTGCAGAAAGAAAACAATTTGATTTATTGAGTGGCCCACTTCCCGATACAAATTATTTTAGCCATCGCGAACCACCCAAAATTGTTATCAGTTACCCACAAACTCCTACTTTACCCCCACCCCAAAAAGTTAATCCTTTAACTACTCATACACCTTACCTGGCTACAGCCTTATCAGTATTCTTTTTGGCTATCTGTATTACTACATTAGTCTCAATCTTTTATTTAGCACAACCAACTACAGCTCAAAAGATTTTTAGCCAAGCCTTTGTTGACTAGGAAAGAGCACCAGCAAACTAGGGAAGAATTAGTCTCAGCTTTAGTAGTAAAAGCAGTTTCGGTAATTGAAGGCGACGGTTTTACAGCATATAGACGATTGGATGGTAATAGAAATTTTAGACACGAAGCGTTAACAAGTAGAGTAGTTCTGGTAAATTCCTACAGAAGGTATCGAATAGATTTGGTTGCAACTTTTCGTTACCCGACCTCAATCGCGACTCCAACCGCTATCGTCGACCCAACCGCTACCAAAACTTCAACTTCTTTCGTAGCTCATCCCGTCTTCGGCGGGATTCGCCTAAATCCATCAGCATTGGAAATTTT
>CAZZHC010000037.1:0-3868 GCA_964653745.1 uncultured Gammaproteobacteria bacterium | reverse complement strand
GCGATACAATACTTTTGAAAATGAATATTCTTTCTTGGATAGTATTCGGATTAATAGTAGGAATTATCGCTAACTGGATTGACCCCAGACCAGCCCAGGGAGGTTGGGTAGGGGGTATCATCTTAGGTATTTTGGGAGCACTGGTGGGAGGGTTTTTGGGAGATTTGTTATTTGGGGTAAGGGTAACTGGTTTTAATCTCCCCTCATTTATTATTGCTGTGATTGGAGCCTTGATCTTATTATTTGTGAGCAGAGCTTTCTTTAGAAAAACGTAATTTTTTTAAGAAAACTCTGCTTTCAAGGCAGAGCAGGATCAGGTTTGGGGGTAGGTAAATTACTGCCGGGGGCAAAAGCTTGAGGGCTCGACTCTAATTATTTTTAAGATCAGTGTCCAAAACTCCTCGGTCCTACCCCACAACTGATCCGCAGGGTGGAGCGGACTATGATTACAAGATGTTTTAAAAAATTATTCCCTGAAGGTAGTTTTCTTTACCAATTTGTTCAACTTTTAACAGCCCCAGTAGAGTAAATTTTATTACATAACACTCAAGATACTCAAGGCCATTTTGCACAGTTCTTACGCATAAAAGATAGCAATTCTTACATTGTGCGACTTGACACAGACTGTTAGGTCTGTTATATTGTGCGACGGCTCCAACCATCTACTTTTAGCATTCCTAGAAAGATCCAGGGGGATTTCTTTAGGGTTTTGATGGCTTTGAGCTCTATGGATACTGTATTGCCCAGGTTAAAAAATAGTTTTTGTGGAAAATTTAGGACCCTTTATCAACGTCCCAGGTTAGTAGCTCTTTTTTTAAGTGTACCAATGTTTTTATCACTCTTTTTCCAAAGTGGGGGAGCAAAAAAGGAACCATTAATTTCACCAATGGCAACTACTCTTAAATCAAATAAAGAAGTATTTGGCTTTGCTCCTTATTGGACTTTAGGCAAGCTAGATAATGTTGATTTTAATACTTTAACAACTTTGGCCTATTTTGGTGTTTCAGTAGAGGGAAATGGTGATTTAAATAAATATGATCCAGGCTACCAGGCTTTTCAAAGCAGGGAAGCTACTAATTTATTTAGAAAAGCTCACCAGCATGGCACCAGGGTTGTTTTAACTTTAACCCAAATGAATAACATGCCCATTTTAGATCTAATGGATAATCCCGCCTCTCAAACTAATTTAATTTCTCAGGCCATTTCTGAAGTGCAGGGTAGGGGAATTGATGGGATAAATGTTGATTTTGAGTACCAAGGAGATCCAGGGCAAGATTACCGGGATAAATTTAGTGAGTTTGTCCGTCAATTGACGAATCAAATGCATCAAGCTAATCCTAATTCCAAAGTTACTGTTTCTGTTTATGCTGCTTCAGTAAAAGACCCTAAAATCTATGATGTAGGGAAACTGGCAAAAGTTTCTGATGGAATTTTTATGATGGCTTATGATTTTGCCAATGCTGGAGCTGACCAAGCTATGCCAACCGATCCCCTTTATGGGCATAAAGAAGGCAAATATTGGTATGATATCTCTTCAGCAGTTGAGGATTTTTTGGCTCAAATGCCAGCCAATAAGTTAATTTTGGGCCTTCCTTGGTATGGTTATAACTATCCTGTTTATTCACCTGAAGTTTTAGCACCCACTTGGTATGGTCAGTCTACAGCTCAAACCTATAAAGCAGCCATTGATAATATTAGTTCTGATCAACCGGGACTAGCTGATTACCGGGAAGGTTGGGATAATTTGGGTCAGGTGGGTTGGAAAGCATATCTACCAGAAAGTACTGGAGTGTGGCGAATGATTTTTTTGGAGGACCCTAAATCTTTGGGGTTAAAATATGATTTTGCTATGTCTAAAAACCTAGCTGGGATAGGAATTTGGGCTTTGGGTTTTGATGAGGGTAGGGGGGAATTATGGCATGTTTTAAGAGATAAGTTTGGCATCAAATTGGCTGATAATTCGGCATTGGTAAGAACTGTTTTGGCTAAAGAGGAGGAGTATTAATGGTTGATAATATTATTTTGACCTTTAAAACCCGTTGGAAGATTTTTCTGTTGAGCCTGGTAGTGCAACTTATTTTAACTGCGCTGTTTCGTTTTGGGATCGAGAGCCCAAAAGCCCTAAATTTCTTGCTGGTGGGCAGTATTATGCCTCATGTTTCCGGTTTGGTTAGTCCTTTGCCCCGTCCTACCAGCATCATGGATAAAATCCTACCAAAATTAAAGCAAAAACCAAACAACTTTTTTCTGCAAAGGCCAACTTCAATTGTTTCTCCAGCCTTGGCTGCTGCCTCCCAAATCCAAGCCAGTTCCTATATTGTGGCGAACTTAGCCTCTGATCAAACTGGTCAAATCTTGCTGGAAAAAGATAAAAATAGTAAAGTGCCCATGGCTTCACTGGCTAAAATAATGACAGCAGTAGTAGCTTTGGATTTAGCCACACCCGGTGACCAATTTACAGTTTCAAACCAGGCAGCTCTGGCAGAGCCAACCAAAATCGGGGTAGTAGCGGGTCAAAAAATGACTTTGGACGAGCTTTTAAACGCCGTACTCTTAACTTCTGCCAATGATGGGGCAGCAGTAATAAAGGATGGGGTTAACCAACAGTATGGTGGGGATGTGTTTATCCAAGCTATGAATGAAAAAGCTAAAGTTTTGGGGTTAAAAAGTACTCACTTTAATAATGAGGCTGGATTTGATAGTCCAAGCCAGTATAGTACAGCTTCAGATTTGGCAATACTGTCTGCCTATGCTTTAAATAATTATCCTCAAATTAGGGAAATTGTTAAAAAAGATTATCGGTTTTTGCCCCAAGATCAAAATCATAAACAATTTGATCTATATAACTGGAATGGACTCTTGGGAGTTTATCCTGGAGTATATGGGGTTAAGATTGGTAACACTGATGGGGCGGGTTATACCACTGTTGTGGTTGCAGAAAGAGATGGAACCCGAGTTTTGGTAGTACTTCTGGGTGCTCCAGGAGTTTTGGAGCGGGATTTGTGGGCAGCAGAGCTTTTAGATCAAGGTTTTTCCCAACTGGGCCTGCCCCCAGTTGAGATAACCGAGTCTGCTTTACAGACCAAATATTCCACCTGGCAATACTTCAATTAGGCCTTTTAAAACACCTCTTTACTTTCTCACTAAAATTTTCTATAATTCCCCAAAGCCCATAGTCATGGTAATAGCAACAAGAGAAGCAGTAAGTGATATAGATTACGGTCTGGATAGACCAGATGGACCAAAAGTTGAGCTAACCAGGGAGCAGAAAGCTCAAATTTGGGCTGGCAAAAAATTAGGTACGTTTCTTGAGTTACCAAATAATACTAGTACAGAAAGACATAGAGCTAATACCTTTATTGAGACGACAGCCAACGAGATACTGACTGACCCAACGAAATTAAATGTTATTGATCAAGTTTGGGGAACAGAGGGAGAATTACATGGTCGGGTAATGGCAGAAATACAAAGTAGGATGATTTGTAAAGAACTGTTGCCCCATAGAACCCTTAATGAACTGGTTAAACTTTATGCTTCTGAAGAAAAGGCAGCTCCAATAGCCCAAGAACTTCTAAAAAGCTACTTAAACCGTGAAGGTAATATTAAATCAACAGTTGACACTTTATATGATTTTCTTTTTGCTTCATTGGATCTTGTTGGTGACCAAATTCCCTTTGAAAAAGCAGTGCTAATTAGTAATTTTGAAGATCCCATACTTTCTCGGCAGTCAGAAGCCTATGCCAAATTTATAGTGGCGCGTACCGTTGTTGATAATGATGATTTATTAACAAAAGCTTGGATTGTTGATAATGTAAGTTTTGCGGCAATATACGTTACTTCAATTAACCCACAACAGGTATTGGACAAC
>CAZZHC010000036.1:0-3927 GCA_964653745.1 uncultured Gammaproteobacteria bacterium | reverse complement strand
TCATGAATACACTGGTTTACAGGTAAAATTAATGGTGGCAGGGTCAGGTAGGTCTGATAAAAATCAAGTTCATGAAGCAGTCAGGAAATGGTTGGGCAATAATGGCAGGAAAAGAAAGAAATTAGTAGCTCCCAAAGGGGGACACTTAGATGATGCAACTGATGCTTTGGCCATTGCCATTTGCCATGTTTTAAAGTTAGCAGCAAAATGATCACATTAAAACAAATTACCAATTTTGAGCTGACTAAGAGAGAAAAGATTATCACCTCCTGCATCCTGATCTCATTGGGTCTTTTATCAACCCAGCTGGTTCCATTTTATTTAACTTACAGATTTATTGGAGGTTTGACTATTTTTTCCCTAGGTTTATCTTTGTGGGCCCTGTGGGAGGGGATTAGTAAGACCAAAGCAGTGATCTTAATGATTTTACCAGCTCTGTTTACCCTGGCTGTAGCTAGTTATTATTTTTTATTACCAGTTAATTGGTTAACCAGGTTAACAGTAGCCAGTTTATTTGGCCTGGCTTTTTATACCTTGTTGTTATCCCAAAATGTTTTTAATGTGGCCTCGAGCAGAACCATTCCACTTTATAGAGTAGCCTCGACCACAATAGTGGTTATTACTCTAATGACTGCTTATTTATTATTTAATGTGTTGGCCTCATTTAATATGATCTTTTTCCTAAATGGGGTAGGGGTGTTCCTATTAGCTTTCCCTTTAATTTTGCAAGTTCTTTGGACTATTGAGATGGAGGGTTTAACCGCAATAATTATAGGATATTCTTTCATCTTGGCATTGGTGGCGGGGGAAGTAGGGTTGGCTTTATCATTTTGGCCAATTTCTGATGCTATGTTCTCCCTAGTCTTATCCACTGTGTTATATATTACTCTAGGGATTAGCACTCATGCTTTAAGGGAGAGGTTAAATAAAAGGTTAGTTTGGGAATACTTGGGTTGGGGAATATTAATTTTCTTAATAGCTTTATTTACCACTTCCTGGACAGGATAGAGAAGAGGGGGATTAGCCTACTTTAGCAAGCCAATTTAACCCGAAAGAGTAAAAACTATAAGTCTCTACCAATGATATAGTGTGATATAGTTAGCAAACTAATGTGGATAACTGCTAGGGAGTAAGTTTACACGCGTGAAAACTTACGGCCAGCCAGTGGGAGAGGAGAGGTCGTCCCTGCCTTATCGCGCGTCACTATTGATTAGACCCAGAGCGAAAGCCTACGTTGTTTAGCTGTTCCTTTTGTTTATTTGCCTCTTTTCTCCTTTCTCGGGGACTACTCAATTCTGTTGTCGCACAATGTATCTTATGCGACGTCATGTAGGCTGAAAACCAGGGGGAGACCCCATGGTTAAAATATCACCGGTTATTATTGGAAATTTGATCTGATTTTATCTTTAGTTTATTTGTACCTATTTTCTTATCTTTCTCATTAAATTTTTTTTATTTTTCCAGACCAAATTTTTTGGTACACCAAAATTTAGGTTTAGATTGTCAGGACAAGCTAATCCCAGATGATGTAACATACCACCACCTCCCTTTCCAGCCGTTTTAGGGCCCTTCCAGAGGCTCATGGCTAAAGTCGATTTATGATCTTTTGAAGTGAGAAATGGGATATTTTTGAGCTTGAAATCTTGAAATATTGATATCCAGATTTCTTGACTTCAAAACATCCAGATCCCATTTCTCATATCACATTTCAAAATATCTATTTATTAATGTGAATTTTTGACTACCTGATATACCGATTTTCTGATTTTAATCTGGTTGAGTCTGATCTATCTGTTATCTGATTGGTAGTCGCACAATATGGAGGTTCTTCACCTGTGTTACTATAAGTAAGAATGATTATCTTAGGACAAACATTTAGGCTTAAAGATGTTTTATCTTTGGTTTTAATAGCTGCCCTACTTTTGGCTATTCCCCTGGCAGTGACCCTGATAAAAAAACAACAAATTTTTAAAGGTAAAGCTGCTTCAACTTTTTCTGTTGGTTTTAATACAACCGGTATTACCCATTATGGTTATAATGACCTCTTGCCTTATGCCCAATCTTCCAATACTGATGATATTTTAAAGGAAATAAATCGCATGGGCGGAAAAATTATCCGGCTGTTTGTGCCCAACGATAGGATTGGTAACGAAGAAGCTGCCAAAAGATTGGATCTTTTTTTAACCAAGGCTGCCTCCTATAATATTTCTGTCATTGCTACTTTGGTTAATTTTTATGGTGATAATGGTTTCCGGCCCCAAGGAACTGCCAAATACTATACCGATAATTGGCAAGGAATTCCGCTTTTGGCTGATAGTTTTTTTAATGGTGGGTATAAAAATGAATTTTTACCTTTTATCCAAACAGTTGTATCTGCCAATAAAAACCACTCTAATATTTATGCTTGGGAAGTTGGGAATGAGTTAAAAGATAACGGTTCTTCAACTAATTTTGTTAATTTCATGAGCGATGTTACTAACTATATTAAAAGTATTGATCCCAACCATGCCATTGCTACAGGTATGCTTAATGCTGGTCATGCTGCCCTAGCCCCGGCTGATCTTTACCCTCGTTTGCCTAATGTCGATATTGTTACCATTCATCCCTATAATGGTAGTCATGATGGGCTGGCTGATGTGCAGTGGGCCATGGCTAATAGTAAAAAGGTAATTGTAGAAGAGGCAGGTTTTTCCGGTAATGGTGACAGGTCAAATTTAATGAGGGCTGAACTAGATTTTTGGAAAAGCCAGGGTGTAACGGCAGTTTTGCACTGGGGATTTTTAGCCAAGGGTTTACCTGATAATGGTAATGGAGATGGGACTTATGGCATGGATACTATTTGGCATACCGATTATGATGCTTTAGCCAACTTATATGCCAGCTATAATGGCACTGATTATAATGATGTGACTTTAACCCCGAGCCCAACTGTGACTATAGTTCCAACTATAACTTCAACTCTTACTCCCACTCTGACAACAACCCCGACTCCTAAAACTTCACCTGCTATTTTACCTACTACCCCTACCCCAACTATCAAAAAAATTATAACTCCAACTTTCACCCCTACCCCACCCCTATCTACCACTTTTCCCACTCTACCCCCAGAACAGGTTCAGTTCGATGTAAATAATGATCTAAAAATTAATAGCTTTGATACTGGATTATTTTTGGAAGCTTGGAGAAGTGGCCAAAGCTATAAAGCCCATGATTTCAATGGGGATCAAATAATAAATAGCATGGACTACTCGCTCATGATTAAAAATTTAAGCCAATAGTTGACAAGTGGGCATGCTTACTCTAAGCTAAAAATAAATGGATCCTTTGAGTCAGTCCAGTCCTGATTTTATTAAATCTGAAGAAAAACTCCTGTCCAGAAAAAATATTTTATCTGTTTTGATGGTTTTAGTGCTACTTTTAGTTATCCCTTTTGGGGTTAATTTAATCCAAAAACAACAAATTTTTAAAGGTAAGGCAGCTGTGGTACCGATTACATTTACTGGGACAGATGTTAAATGTGATGCTCAAGGAAATTGTTCCACTACTACAGGTATGGTTTCAGCTGACCTTCGTTCCCCCTTGGGTCCACCAGTAGGTTCTGGTGGAACTCCTACCCCAACTCCTGGAGGTGGGGGTTCAACTAAAGTTTATGTTGACCCTAACCCTGCTACCAGTGGTTCAAGTGTGGTAATGATTGCCACAGGTCCAAACACCTGTTCTTCTAATATTGGTTTTGATCCAGGTCAAGGTTTAACAGAATGTAGTAAGTTTCAAGCTATTACCTGTAGTGGTGATAATCCCAAAGATAGTAATCAATGTTGGTGGAAAAAAACTTGTACAGCAGGGGCTGCTGGGAATTACACAGCTAGCTTTAATGCCAATGGGGCCAGCTGCCAATCAAGTACCAACTATCAAATCAAATGAAAT
>CAZZHC010000035.1:0-4306 GCA_964653745.1 uncultured Gammaproteobacteria bacterium | reverse complement strand
CAGTGCATCTTCGGCCACAGGATAAAAAGTTTGATTAAAATCGTTAAGACTAATAATAGATGCGGGGGCTGTGGATAAATTATCCACCAACATCGGTAACCAAGAGGCGTGAATGGTAAAAACATCAGGTCCTTCCCCTGCCTCAAGTTTAGTCTCTAGTCTGGGACGGTAATTAAGCAAGGATTGTTTATCAAAGATAATTTTTATATTAGGATGAGCAGTTTGATAGGCTTCAATAACCGGTTTTAATGTTTGTTCATCTTCCCAAAGCCCCCAAAAGATAAGGGTAATATTTTTATCCTCTTGTTTTTTACTGGTAAAAATTTTTGCAGAAATAGCCCAAAATAAAATTCCCAAAATCACAGATAAAATCAAAACAAAGATAACAGCTTTTTTCACCCTTTAATTATATAATAAGAAGACTATGCTGCGACGTTTCAAACTAACTTCTAAAACCATACCATTGGCAATAGGGATTATAGTACTTATCTTGGCCATCTCTTATCTAGCCTTTATTAATTATTTTCAGGGCAAAATTTATCCTGGTATTAAAATTGGAGTAATTCCAGTTGGTGGTTCCACTCCCTCTGTTACCCAAAAAATATTGGAGGAAAATTTTCAAAATAGGGTTGGGCAACCCTTAGATTTTGCTTTTGATGATCAAAAATTTAGCTTGGAGTTTGCTTCATCAAAACCCCAACTGGATATTCAAACTCAAGTCAATGAAGTCTACCGCTTGGGTCGGTCTGGTAATTTTACCCGGGATTTACAGATTCAACTTCAAGCCCTGATTTTAGGTATTACCAAAACTCCAAAAGTAACTTACCAACATCCAGCCCTTTTAACCTATCAAATTTCCAATATTAACCAATTGATAAAACTTGACCCAGAAAATGCCAAAGTTTTACTTGGAGAAAATATTATTATCACCCCCTCAAGGGCGGGAGAAGAATTAGATAGCAAATTATTAATTGATCAAATTGACAGTTTCCTGTCTTTAAAAGAACCCAAACCTTCTTCCCTCCCGGTTAAAATTACCTCACCTAAATTTACTACCGAGACGGCCAAGGCCTATCAAACAGTCTTGGAAAATATGAAGAATTCTCCCCTTAAAATTCACTATAAAAAAAATGTTTTAATTTTAGACCAGCTAGCCCTTTTTAATTTGTTGGATTTTTCTGGCAACAACCAAAATTTAGATCAAACAAGTCTGGGGTCTCAAAACTTACCTATTGCTCAAATTGTGCTGGATAAAGATAAACTGTTAACCAAATTAATTGCCAACTTTGGTGATATTAATCAAGATGCTAAAGATGCCCGTTTTGTTTTTGATCAAAATAGTAAAAGAGTCAGGGAATTCCAATCAGCCCAAGAAGGTAAAAAGATTGATGTTGATAAGTTAAGCCAAACTATTGCTCAGGCTGCTGCTTTAGGTAACGCTCAAGATTTAGAGTTACCGGTGGTGGTGACAAAACCCAAAATCACCACTTCGGAAATTAATAATTTTGGTATCAATGAGCTACTTGGAGAAGGAATTTCTCATTTTGCTGGCTCAATTGATAATAGAATTTATAATATTGGCCTGGCCTCTTCTAGATTAAATGGGATATTAGTCGCTCCTGGTCAAACTTTTTCTTTTAACCAAACAGTTGGTGATATTTCTGCCTCCACTGGTTATAAACCAGCCTATGTTATTAAATCAGGAAGAACAGTCTTGGATGATGGGGGCGGGGTTTGTCAAGTTTCTACTACTTTATTTAGGGCAATTTTAAATGCTGGACTACCAATAGTAGAAAGAACTGCTCATGCTTACCGAGTGGGTTATTATGAACAAGGTTTTCCTCCAGGTCTTGATGCCACTGTTTTTGCCCCAAGTGTTGATTTAAAGTTTAAAAATGATACCCCACAATATATCTTAATTCAGGCCTCTGTCTCTGGCACCAGTTTATATGTTGATATTTATGGCACCAGTGATGGTAGAGTTTCCGCCCTTTCAACTCCTAAAATTTTAAATCAAACCCCACCTCCACCAGAGCTTCGACAAGATGATCCAACTCTACCCAGGGGTGAGGTTAAACAAGTTGATTGGTCAGCCTGGGGGGCTAATGTTTCCTTTACCAGAACTGTTACTAAGGGTGGGGAAAAGATAATTTCAGAAACTTGGAGGTCAAATTACCGCCCCTGGCAAGCAGTTTATTTAGTGGGAACTAAATAATATTTCCCAACTCTTTTAAAAGATTACTAATTTGTTTTCTTCTTTCTTGAAATTCATCTAAAGAACCCAAACTGTCTAAAATTTCTTGAGCTTTGGCCAAAGACCCTCTGGCTTCTGTTAATTTTCCAGCCTGTTTTTGAACTTCTGCCAAATTAAAATAACCAGTTGACTCAAAAAATTGATCTGGACTTTGCGAAATATCAGCAATTCCCTCTTTAATAATTGCTTCCCCAACCTCCACATCACCTTGTCTAGCTTTAACTACCCCAAGCTTTACTTTACTAATACCTAAATGACCTAAATTATCAGTTTTGGCCAAAGTGGTAATACTTTGTTCTAACAAATTTTGAGCTTTAGGATAATTTTCTTGGTATAGTGCCACATCACCCAAATCCCTCAAGACTGCCCCTATTAAAACTGGCTGATCAAGCTTTTCAAATTCCATCAGGGCATCTTGTAACGCTTTTTCTGCTTGGGGATATTGTTTTTCTTGTTTATAAGCTACTCCAATCATGTGCAAGCACTCTGCTGCTAAATTATGATCATTTTGAGCTTGGGCTTCTTTTCTCACTTTTTCATAACCAGAGATAGCCTCATTAATTTGGCCATTATTACGTGCTACTTGTGCTTTTTCAAATTGTTTCTCAATCTCTCTCATTTTGCTATATTATATTATATGCGTTACTTCATAGCTTTAGAAATTCCAGATGAGTGCAGGCAGGACTTAAAAATGGTACAAGACCATTTAAAACAAGTAGTGCCGGGTGTAAGGCTAACTAATAACGAAAAACTTCACCTAACTATTGCCTTTATTGGTGAGGAGTCTGATAAATTACAAAGCCAGTTGGTGGGGATAATTAAAAATGCTTCAGTCAATATTCCAACTTTTCAAGTGACTCCTGCCTATATTGATGGTTTTCCTAACCTACATGAACCCCATACCTTTTGGGTAGGGGTTAAAGGTGATATTGATAAGTTATTCGTGATCAGGGAAAGAATTAAAGATGGGTTGATTAATCTAGGCTTAGATGTGGATGAAAGGCGTTATATTCCCCACATTGCCATTGCCAAAATTAATAATAACTACCAGTTAGGGCTGGACCAGGAAAATAGGCTGCAGGAAATGATGCTTGAAAATTCATTTGAACCAATTCAAATTAACTCAATTAAACTATTTGAATCAGTCCCGGAACATGGTTTCCACAGGCACAACACCCTAGCCCAAATCCCTCTAGCCTCAAAGGTGGACCCCTTTCGAGGCTAAATATTAATATAACTTAATCAATCCAGCCTTGTTTTTTAAGTTCTTTAATCCACTCTGCTCTTTTATCAGATTTACAAACCAAGCAATAATCCCTCTCACAAAAAGATAATTCTTTGGTTCTTAGAATTCTTTCTATTTTATCTTTTAAAAAATCCTCAATATAGACCATATTATTAAGATCAAACTCCTCATAAAAAGAGGTGTTTTGGGGTTCTTGCCAAAGTCTGGCCACAAATCTGGCTTTATCAAATCCAGCCCGCTGTAAATCTTGAGCACAAAGCAGGGTATAAACTTTAGGCATCAAATCCATATCTAAATTGTTTTTACCCCTCTCCACATCCTCAAAGTATTTATAATCAACAATTTCTGGGATGTTATCTTCCCCCATTTCAATAGCATCTGGTCCTCCCCAAAGTTTAAGTGGTATTTTGGCTAATAAATTATGTTCCCAAAAAGGCTTGGGTTTTTGGCTAATTGGGGTAGTAACCCACCTTTTAAAATGCCCATTTAAAGATGTGCAGTAATTTTTAAAAATTTCTTGGGCTTTTAAGATCACATCATCAGTTAAAAAGTCTAGTTGTGATCCATAAAAAGAGTTTTTACCCCTAAACTCAACATCTTCTTTAATGGTGCTTACTGCAGCTTTAACTAAATTAGTTAAATAATCTGGGGATTCATGATAAGCTTTGGCCCGATGAAGCTTTTTAATGGCCAGATCAAGCAGGGACCCAATTGCTTGGTTGGGATTTCCCTCTGCCAGCTCATATTTTTTTCTTAAATGGTGTTTGACAAAAAAAGCAAAAACACATTTATCAAAATCATGCAAA
>CAZZHC010000034.1:0-4463 GCA_964653745.1 uncultured Gammaproteobacteria bacterium | reverse complement strand
ATTACATCATGAATAATTACCATATTCCAGTCATGCCAAAAGAGACAATCTCCTACCTAAATGTTAAATCAGGGTCCTGGTATGTAGATTGTACTTTAGGAGGTGGAGGTCATACCAAAGAAATTTTGGCTTTAGGTGGAAAAGTTTTGGGAATAGATTTAGATCCAGAAGCACTGGCAGAAGTTGGTAAAGTACATCATATTGACATTGGACAAAAAACAGATAATTTAATTCTTTACCAATCAAATTTTGCTGATCTAAAAAATGTAGTTAACAAATTTAATTTAGGACCAGTAGCTGGAATTTTGCTTGATTTAGGGGTTTCCAGTCATCAATTGGAAACTGCCAAGCGAGGTTTTAGTTTTAATGTTGATGCCCCGCTTGATATGAGAATGAGCCCAAATTTGCAAGTCACAGCGGCAGATTTAATTAATGCCTTGCATGAAAAAGAATTAGCTGAACTTTTTCAAAAATTTGGTGAGGAGAATTTTGCCAAACCAATTGCCAGAAAAATTGTTGAGGAAAGACAAAAACAGCTCATTAAAACTACCGATCAATTAGCTAAAATTATTTTATCTATCCGCCGGAGATCTGAAAGTGACCGGACTCACCCAGCCACACGGGTTTTCCAAGCTCTTCGTATTGCTGTCAATGACGAGCTAAATAGCTTAAAAACCGTTTTACCACAAATTTTAGATGTTTTAGCACCTGGTGGTAGGGTTGTAATCATTAGTTTCCACTCTTTAGAGGATAGAATTGTCAAAGAGTTTTTCAAAAATGAACACAAAAATAGAACGTTAACAATTATTACCCAAAAACCAATAACACCTACTAAACAAGAAGTGGATTTCAACCCCAGAAGCAGGTCTGGTAAGCTACGGGCAGCAGAAAAACTTTAGTTAAAAAACCCCTTTATCTTTTGACAAATAAAATCCACCTGTTCAATTTCCATATATGGATGGCAAGGCAAGGACAGAGTTCGTTTAACAAAAACTCTGGCATTTTCCAAATCCTGGTGAACTTTTTTGGTCTTTAAAAAAGTTTGATCAGGAATAGTTTTAGGATAATGAATAAGTGTCGGGATACCATTTTCCTTTAGAAATTTTTGTAAAGCATTTCTTTTTTTGGTTTTTATTACAAACAAATGAAAATTACCTTCTGCCAAATTTTGGGGCTTAATAATTTCTATACCGCTTAGTCCAGCAAGATTTTTAATATAACGCCCAGCTAATTTTCTCCTCTTTTCATTATCTTGATCTAAATATTGTAGTTTTACCTTTAGTAAAGCTGCCTGAAGCTCATCCAACCTACTGTTTAAACCAAATCTAGTGTGATTATAGCGATCTTTTTGTCCGTAATCACGAATTTCACGACAAATTTTGGCCAACTTACCGCTATTTGTCACAATTGCCCCCCCATCACCCAAAGCTCCCAAGTTTTTGGTCGGATAAAAGCTAAAACAACCTAAATCTGAAAGACTGCCCAGTTTTTTCTTACCAAAACTGGCACCATGGGCCTGACAGGCATCTTCAATTAGATATAAGTGATGCTTTTTAACCAACCTTTTCAGTTTTTGTAAATTGACTGCATTACCATAAAGATGGACAGGTAAAATAGCTTTGGTTTTTTTGTTAATTTTTGACTCAATTAAATTGACATCCAGTAGACCAAACTGATCAGTATCAACAAAAATAGGTTTCGCTCCGGTAGCCAAGATTGCTAGAGTAGTGGCAACTGCTGAAATTGGGGTAGTGATAATTTCATCCCCTTCTCCTATTCCCAAAGCCATAATTGAAATTTGCAAAGCCTCCAATCCATTTCCCACACCAATGCAGTGTTTTACCCCCAAATAGTTGGCAAATTCTTTCTCAAAATCTGCTACTTCTTTGCCCAAAATATACCAACCAGATTTTAAAACCTGCCCAAAAGCATTTTCAAACTCTTTTTGGTGTTTTTCCCCTTCAGTAATAAAGTCATTAAATTTAACCTGCTGCATGGTATGCTACCTGTGTTTCTCCGGCCAATTTCTTCCAACTAAATTGTTGGTATCTTCCAAGACCCTTTTTTATCATTTTTGCTGTTAATTTTCCATCCCCCATTATTTGATCAATTTTTGCTACCAACTCATCAACATTTTGTGGATTAAAATAGATGGCCGCATCACCACCTACTTCTGGCAATGAAGCAGCATTTGATGAAATAACAGGGCAAGACAGTGACATAGCTTCCAAAATTGGAATACCAAACCCTTCCTCAAAAGATGGTAAAACAAATGCTTGGGCCCCTTTGTAAAGGCCAATCAACTCTTTCTCTGTGACAAAACCAGTAAAAATAATGTCGTCTATTTTGGCATTTTGTTTTAACTGTTGCCAAAAATGATGATCAGGTCCAGACAAAACTAAACTTAAATTAGGATATTTATTTTTAACTTTAGTAAAGGCAGAAATTAAAGTAGGTAAGTTTTTATGGGGATGAGCATTTCCAACATAAAAAAGATAGGGTTTGGTGATATTAAATTTTTCTGTTTTGGTAACAGTTTTGGCTAATTTTAAAAATTGGTCTTCTACACCCTCATAAGTTACCAATACTTTTTGATCATCAACCCCCCATTCTTTAATAATTTGTTGTTTAACAAAGTTAGAAGGAGTCAAAATTTTACTGGCATCAGTGAGGGCATGCTGAAAAACTTTGTGGTAGCCAAATTTTTTAATCTTGTAAGTTAAGGGGTCATGGGTGGTGGCACGTTTTAATTGAAAATGTTGATGAATTAAATCATGAATCGTGACAATAAATTTACCGCGATAAAAAATTGGCACATTAAAATGGGGGAAATGAACCAAGTCTGGATTTAAAGATTTAATTAGATTGGGTAAATTTAGCTGCTCACTGATACCATACCATCTAAAATTAGCCAGTATTTTAGTAAAATTTTTTCCGACTGTAACACTGTCATAATCTTTTTTTAACAGCAGAATAAAATATTGATTAGTGATATCAATTTCTTCTAAATTAGTAACCAAATTTCTGATGTAACGACCCAACCCTGTTTCTGCCCAAAGTCTTCCATCAATTACAATCCTCATTTTTAAACCCTCAAATTTCTTTTAGCTAAAAAGTGTTTAAAATTAATTGCCAAATATACCAACCAGTTAATAAAAAAAGGGTAAGATTTGGCTAAGTTTTTCCGGTAGAAAATTTTCATAGTTTGGTAAAAAGAATTAAAAGCTCTAATCTTTGATTGCCTAGTGGCAGTAGTAATTTGTTGACTGTGTTTTTTTAAACCAGAACTTACCCCTTTAAGATGTGTCACAGATACTTCTGGCACATACATCACCTTAAAACCAGCTTGTTTAATCCTAAAGCATAAATCAATATCTTCAGCATACATCCAATAGTCTTCATCAAATAAACCAACTTTTTCCAAAATCGACCGACGAGTCATAAAAAAAGAGCCGGAAATAGCATCTACTTCATGAGCCTTTTTCATATCCTGGTCTGTCAAATGATAAAGCCTATCATCTCCCAAAAAATAAAGCAGTGAAGCCCAGGGTGTAGGAAAACCCCGGTGATACGCCCAATCTAGCCTCCCATCACTTCTTAATCCTTGGCAAGTTGCTGCCCCCACATCCTGATGACCCTTCATAAATTGAACCATAAAGGGTAAAGTATTTTTATCGAGTTTAGTATCAGGATTTAAAATCAAGATAAATTCATTGGTAATTTTTCTTAAAGCCTGATTATTAGCTGCTCCAAACCCTAAATTATCCTTGTTTTCAATGTAGTTAACATTGGGAAAAAGTTTTTTGGCTTGTGAGGTACTACTATCTACTGAATCGTTATCTACCACCCAAATGTCTAGGTCTAATCTATCTTTGGCAGTATAAATATATGTTAAACACTCTTTTAGAAAATCCCCAAAATTATAATTCACTAGCACAATTGATAATTTATCCATGTCGCACCTCCAAATAAATTTTATTTAATTTTTGACTGATTGATCCCCAGTCATATTTTTCTTTAACCATCTTTTTAGCATTGTCAGCAATTTTTTGATGTAACTTCTTATCTTTTAACAGAGATACAGCTGCCCTGGCAATATCTTCTGGTTTATCTCTAACTAAAACATCAACATTATTAGTTGCATCAGTTCCTCCAATCCCAATTGAGGTAGTAACAACAGGTAATCCTGAAGCAAAAGCTTCAAAATTTTTATATCTGGTTCCACCTGAACCATAAATTGGAGCAACTAGGACTGATGCTCCTTGATAAGCCTCTCTGACATCTTTAATTTCTTCTACCCTAATATCCTCGCTTTTTAAATGGCTAAAAAAGTTTTGGGCATCTTTACCAATAATCCAAAGTTTAACATTTGGTATTTCTTGTTTTATTTTTGGCCAGACCTGGGTTAACAATACTTCAACCGCTTCTCTATTTTGCAGCCAGGTAAAATTACCAAGGTATAG
>CAZZHC010000033.1:0-5012 GCA_964653745.1 uncultured Gammaproteobacteria bacterium | reverse complement strand
CTTTCTTCAATCATTGACTGATGAAGTCTTAGCAAGACTACCGAGTGCTGGATCTCCCACTGTATCTTTTCTTCAATCTGGTGGTCAAGCAGTAAGATGTCTCGTTCCCGTAAATGCACTTCAGGAAGCTCTAAATAAATATTATGACGCAGGAGCTTCAGAAGTCGTTAGGCTGAGCGTAGAATCTGTTTATCCGAACTTAGATAATCCTGAGATAACAAAAATGATGAGAGCAATTTACGGGGAGGATTGGGAAATTCCTAATCCACCATATTCTGTTTAAAATTGGTAATATAGATTAAGGAGAAAGTTATGATTAAACCAGTAACACCAAAAGGATTTAGGGATATAAAGCCAGAGTTGGCTAAGCTCCGGCGTGAAGTAATTGGTAAAATTGCAGGCACGTTAGAAAAATATGGTTTTGAACCTATCGAAACCCCTACTATTGAGTTTGCAGAAACTTTAAAAGGTAAGTATGGTGAGGAAGAAAGACTGATTTATGAGTTTACAGACAGAGGTGATAGAAAATTAGCTTTAAGATATGATTTAACAGTTCCTTTGGCAAGATATGTAGCTACTTACAATCCCCAACTGCCTTTTAGGCGCTACCAAGTAGGCCAGGTTTTCCGAGGTGAAAATCCTCAAAGAGGCAGATGGAGAGAATTTACCCAGTTTGATTTTGACACAGTGGGCTCAACTGACCCAGAGGAAGATGCCAAGATTGTTGCTGTGGCAACCCAGTGTTTTCGCCAGCTTGGGCTGAAAAGTTCCATCATGTTAGTAAATGATAGGGAGAATTTTGCAAGCTACCCCACAGAAGTTGCCCGAGCCATAGACAAGTTATATAAAATTGGTGAGGGTGGAGTTTTGGAAGAGCTAACCAAAGCTGGAAAATCAAAAGATGAAGCTCAAAAAATTCTAGATCAAGTTAAATCAACCAAACCCACAGAAAATTTGCTACATGTTTTTAAGATTTTAGAAGAAAATTATAACTTAAAAGAAGGTACTGATTTTGCTTTTGATCCAACTCTGGTGCGTGGTTTAGATTACTACACGGGTTTAATCTTTGAGATGAAACCATCCAATGATCCTGCTGATCTTACTATAGGTGCCGGAGGCAGGTATGATAATTTAATTGGCACTTTTACCAAAAAAGATATTCCAGCTGTGGGTTTTTCTTTTGGTTTGGACCGTCTAATTGACACCCTTGACGATCAGACATCAAAGCTGTCAGACTAATTCTATGGCTTCACAAATCTTCAGGAAGAGCTGGCCTTATGCTGCCATTATTGCAGCCCATGTTATTTGGGGTGTAAATTTTGTGGTGGCCAAGTTAACCCTGCAAGAAATTCCCCCCATGTCTTTGGCTTTCCTGCGTTTTACCATAGCTTTATTTTTACTCCTACCCTTTTTAATTACTGAAAGAAAAAAGATAAAAATTGAAAGTTATGATATTCCAAAATTATTTGCCATTGGAGTTTTGATGGTAACATTAAACATTGCCTTTTTTTATGCAGGACTTTCCAGAACTACTGTAACTTCTGCTTCAGTTTTAACTATGATTATCCCAGTTATGTCAGTTCTAGTGGGTTGGTGGTTTTTAAAAGAAAAGGTTTATGTAGTAAATTTACTGGGAATTTTATTGGGACTTGTGGGAGCAGTTTTAGTAGTGGGGCTACCTTTAATTATGTTAGGACTTCAATCAGCCGGTACCTCTTTGTTGGGCAATGGTTTAATTATTTTGGCCTCTGTGGCATGGGTAGGAGGAGCAATTTTGTCCAAAGAAATGTTAAAAAAATATTCCACCTTAATTTTAACAACCATTGTTTTTTTGGTAGGACTGTTAAGTTTTATTGTTCCAGCCATTGCTGAATATTTGCAAAACCCCAGCTGGCCACACCAAGTAACCTATCTTGGAATTTCAGGTCTAATTTTTATAGCTTTGGCCTCTTCCATCTCTGCCTATTTTTTGTTTGAGTGGGGATTATCTAAATTAGGGGTTATTCAGGCTGATTTATTCCAATATATTGAGCCTTTAATTGCTACAACCCTGGGAGTTTTAATCTTAAACGAGCAGCTAAGATTTTCATTAATTATCGGTGGAATTTTAGTAGGTTTGGGGGTTTATTTTGCTACTTTTGCCAAAGCCCATCATAAGCATCACAAGATGCACAGAACTTAAACTTTCTTTTTTAGCTTCTTTTTGATATACTTACCACATTGTGAAAGCAAATGTTCATCCTGATTGGTATCCCGACGCCAAAGTTGTTTGTGCTTGTGGCGCCACTTTTACTACCGGCTCAACCGTGCCGTCAATTCGCGTAGATATTTGCAGTGCCTGCCATCCCTTTTTTACCGGCCAACAAAAATTTGTTGATACTCAAGGTCAGGTAGAAAAATTTGGTAAAAAACAAGCTGTGGCACAAACCAAAAAAGCTGAAATTGCTAAAATTATGGAAGCTAGAGCTGCCAAAGCTCCTAAAGCTGCTTCAGATAAACCCAGCTTGAAAGATCTACTTTTGAAGGCCCGCCAAAAAGCTTCTTAGATGGAAGATTACCTCAAAAACCAACTTGGTATTATTGATCAAAAGATCAATGATGCCAAAAAGATGTTGAGCGACCCGGAGCTTGCTTCTTTGGCACACATCGAGATTGAGGAACTGGAAAAACAAAGGGCAGAGCTTGAACAATCCGCTTCAACCCCTATGGCAGAAGAAGAGGAAAAAATGGAAGATACAGCTGATTTTAATCCAAATGTGGCTATTTTAGAGGTTCGGGCTGCTGCTGGTGGGGATGAAGCTGGGCTTTTTGCAGGAGATTTGGTGCGGATGTACACAAGATTTACTCAAAATAATAATTGGCAACTTGAAGAGTTGGACCGGTCAGAAGGAAAGTTGGGACAAATTAAAGAAATTGTGCTCAAAATTAAGGGAAAAGGGGCTTTTGACAACCTAAAATATGAGTCTGGTGTACACAGGGTACAAAGAGTACCCAAAACAGAATCCGGAGGCAGAATTCATACCTCCACTGCCACTGTAGCAGTCTTGCCCGAGGTAAGTCCTGCCCAAGTTTTTATAAATCCTGCCGAGATTGAATTTGAAGCTTTTAGGTCTGGAGGTCATGGAGGACAAAATGTTAATAAAGTCTCAACAGCTGTCAGGCTTAAACATATTCCCACAGGTTTGGTAGTTACAGCTCAAACAGAAAGATCACAGCTTCAAAACAGAGAAAATGCCCTCTCACTTCTTCGGGCCAAACTGTGGGAAAAACAACAAGCCCAAGAGTTAGGAAATATATCAGAACAAAGAAAAATTTTGGTGGGAACCGGAGAAAGAAGTGAAAAAATTAGAACTTATAATTTCCCCCAAAATAGGATTACTGATCATAGAATTGGTAAATCCTGGTATAACTTGGAGGAAATTTTAGAGGGAAATTTAGAACCAATTATTCAAACATTGCAGAAAGCAGAAAGTGAACAATCAGCCTAAAGCTTACCAACAAGGTTGGGTTGAGTTCTATAAGCAAAGCTTGAAAAACTCGACAAGAGATGTGCCTACAGCGTATAAAAATGGGTATGTCGAGTTTTATAAACTACGTTTTAAGGTAACACCTGATGTTTTGATCCCCCGCCCTGAAACAGAACTTTTGGTAGATGAGGTGATCCGCTTTTTGGCGGATCATCCTGAGCGATCCGGCGAAAGCCGGAGAGTCGAAGGATCTCAAATTATTTTAGATGTGGGGACAGGAGCCGGGAATATTGCTATCTCTTTGGCCAAAAATTTGTCCCACCTCGGAGGTGTAACAATTGTAGCCACGGATATTTCTCAAAAAGCTCTAAAAGTAGCCCAACAAAATGCTAAACTTCATGGAGTAGAAGATAAGATTACTTTTATTCAAAGCGACCTATTAAATGTCATTCCCACCCAGATTGCTTCGTCGTCTTCGACTCCTCGCAATGACACGAAGGTTGATATTATTGTTACTAATTTACCATATATTCCAACAGAAAGAATTGATTATTTAGATACCTCTGTTAAAGATTTTGAACCAAAAGTAGCTTTGGATGGAGGTGAAGATGGATTTGAGCTTTACAGAAACCTTTTTGCTCAAATAAAACAAAAAGGTTGGCATCCCAAACTAATAGTGTGCGAGATTGATTACACCCATGCAGAAATTGCAATCAGGGAAGCTCAAAAACTTGTGGTGAGCGAAGTCGAACCATTTTTTCCAGAAGCAGAGGTGGAAGTAAAACTTGATCTTGCCAAAAAACAAAGAATATTACTGATTAGGCAGTTCTTGTAAAGTTGCTGTCACAGTTTTTTCTTTATTATCTGACCAAATTGTAAGATCTAATTTATCCCCAATCTTTTTGCCAGTAATGCTTTCAGATAATTTTGTTTCCATATCTACTGCTTTCCCATCAATTTTGGTAATAATATCTCCTGCTTTTATTCCTGCTTTATCAGCCGGTGATCCATCTGCCACTTGCTGAATATAAGCTCCTTGAGGCACATCATTTAGAATTGCCACATCCTTGGAAATAAATCTGTAGGATACTCCCAAGAAAGGCCTGGACACTTTACCAGTTTGGATAAACTCATCAGTAATTTTTTTAACAGCATCAATAGGTACAGCAAAACCAATGTTTTGAGCCCCTTCTGTTGTAGCAACATTAACTCCAATTACCTGCCCTGCTGAATTTAGTAGTGGTCCCCCAGAATTTCCAGGATTTATGGCAGCATCAGTTTGAATTAAATCATCCAAGCTTTCAGCAGAACCGGAAAAAGGATCACCCGCCACTACTTTCCTACCCAAACCTGACACAATTCCAGTGGTGACAGTATTGGTAAATTTACCCAAAGCATTGCCAATAGCGATCACAGTTTGTCCCACCTTAAGTTTAGAAGAATCACCCATTTCCAAGGCTTTTAAATCTCCCCCGTCAATTTGGACAATGGCCAAGTCTAAAATTGGATCCCGATAAATTTTTCTGATCTCATATTTTTTACCAT
>CAZZHC010000032.1:0-5095 GCA_964653745.1 uncultured Gammaproteobacteria bacterium | reverse complement strand
AAAATCCCATTTTCTGCCCCCTTGCCCACTCCCACCATAATAGCTGTGGGTGTAGCCAATCCCATTGCACAAGGACAGGCAATAATTAACACCGCCACAGTGTTTAAAAGTGCCAGCAAAAAGGCGGGTTCACCGGTTACTGATGGTCCAAAGTTATACCAAACTACAAAAGTAGTAATGGAGAGCATTATCACAATTGGTACAAAGTATGAGGAAATTACATCAGCCAATCTTTGGATAGGAGCACGACTGGCCTGGGCTTCTTGAACCAATTTAATAATTTGGGCCAGCATGGTTTCATTTCCTACCGCTGTGGCTTTATAAGTAAAAGTACCAGTTTTATTAAAAGTTGCCCCAATTACGTTGTCTCCGACAGTTTTATCAACCGGAATACTTTCTCCAGAAATCATTGATTCATCAATCGAACTCTCACCTTCTAAAATCACTCCGTCAACCGGGATTTTTTCTCCAGGCCTAACCCTAATTTGACTGCCAATTACCACCTGATCCACCGGTACATCAATTTCTTTACCATTTTGAATTACCCTGGCAGTTTTAGCTTGAAGTCCAATTAACTTTTTAATGGCTTCTGAAGTTCCAAGCTTAGCTTTAGCTTCAAAATAGCGCCCCAACAAAATTAGACCAATTACAATAGTTGAAACATCAAAATATGGTTCGGGTCTAACACCAGCTTGGCTAATTATCCCAGGCAAAATTGTTGCCACCACTGAATAACCAAAGGCAGCAGTAGTACCAATAGCAATTAAAGTGTCCATGTTGGCAGTTCTGTGCCTAAGTGCAGGGATTGTTGCTTGATAAAAACCTAAACCCGCCCAAAATTGAACTGGTGTAGCCAGTATTAGCTGGACCCAAAAATTTTTCAAAATTGGTGGAGCAAGACCCATGAGTCCCGGAAAACTTCCCCAAACTATTAAAAAACCAAGTAACAAACTAAAAAATACTTTATTTTTAAGTTTTGCCAGTTCTTTTTGTTTGGCAGCTTTTTCTTCATCGATATTTTCCATCCCTTCTTTTAATTTGGCTTGGTAACCTACATTAGCTACTTGAGAGATAATTACTTCATCAGATACTTGATTCAAATCAAAAGTGACATCAGCTGTTTCCGAAACCAGATTAACAGCGGCATTTTTAACTCCGGGAGTTTTTTTTAGAGTATCTTCAATAGCTTTAACACAAGATGCACAGTGCATACCGGAAATGGAATAGGTTTTTTTAACTTCAGCCATTTTTAATCCCTTACTATAATCTTGCCATGAAACATATTCATGCCGCAGGCAAAACCATATTCCCCGCTCTTTTGGGGAGTAATTTCCACTGTTACTTTTTGATTTAAAGGCAGTTCTTTTTTAATTTTAAAATCACCCAATACTATTTCTGATAAACACTCATTGGTGTCTTTTCGAATAAAATTTAATTTGGTAGTTTTACCTTTTGGCACTACCACGACATTGGGTGAGTAACCACCCGAGACTGTAATATCAATTGAGTCCATTGCTTTCACCTCTCTTTCTTTTTTGAATAAGAAAAACCAGGCAGTAAAAATAATGCCCAATATTCCAAATAAAGTTACCACTAATTTATCCGGGCTCACAGCCTACTTTCCCCCCTTTTTTATATGCCTTTTAATTAAGGCAACCATAGCAATTAAAACTAAAGCCCAAGTAATAATCCAAAAAATTGCTGCGACCCAACCAAAAACACCAAACCCCCCCATCATGGGGTACCAATTTGGTGCTCCAGATTGACTTGAAATAGTATTCCAATATGGCATCATCCTTATCACCTCCTCATATTTTTCTAAATAATTTATAAAATAACAATATTATTACTACTAAAAAAATTGCATTAACTACCCAATTCCCACCCAAAATTGTATTAATCCATCCTCCAATATTTTCCACACTCTTACTCACCCCGCTCATTTTCTCCATTGATAGTCTACCAGTTAAGGTTAAGAAAAGTGTGAGAGTTCCGGTAATAAAAAATATTCCCGCTGCTACCAAATTACTTAGAATTAAGGGATAATTTTTATTAAAAAGTTTAAAGCTTCCAACTGGCCTTTTTAAAATAGCCAGCTTATCAACTCTATTCTCCAAAAATATGGACATTAAAAGTAGCGGCACCACCATTCCTAACACATAAATTCCCCCTAAAAGCAGGGCTCCAAAAAAACTGGGAGACAGAAATGTTAAAGATAAAAGTCCAATTAAAACTGGGGCACAACAAGCACTGGTAATACCAGAAAAAACTCCCAAAATAAAAATTGAGACCATATCAGTTCTACCATTAGAATTTCGGGTCAGCTTGGGCATTGGTAGTTTTAAACCCAGTAATGAGATAGCAGCTACTACCAACATCACCACCCCCGATAAAAGATAAATGGTGCTATGGTAACGAAAGAGCATTTTGGAAATAAAAGCTACCCCTAAAACCGCAGGAAGTAGTACCACAAAAATCCCCAAACCAAAAACCAAGGTCATGAATAAAACTTTTTCTTTTTCTTTGAAAACACTACCCAAATAAGCTGGCAGTAAAAAAGTAATACAGCAAGGCGCAAACAACGCCACCATCCCTGCTATAAAAGCTGCAATAAGCGAAGTTTGGAATAAAACATTTTCCATCTCATTTTTAGGCTCCACACCCCCCGAAGCTTTTTAAGGCCGGCCAACTAATATCTCCTACTTCCTTTTTGATCACCTGATAACCCATGGCTGAAGAAAACGTTTTGGATAAGATTTCTGAAGCGGGAACCTTTGTCCAATCCCGTCCTGCTTTTGCAAAATGATAAGACACATCAAGATAAGTTTGAGGGAACCAATAGGAATTAAAAGCCAAAACAGTTTTATAAATTTCATCCTTGGAAAAGTTTTGGGATACCATTAGCTCAATTAACCCTAAAGCTGCCATACCGTGGTTACAATCAGGAAAAGCGGTTGAGTTACCACAGCAAGGACGAAAGACGCCACCAGCAATCTCTGATACTAATGCCTGCTGCTCGGCACTTAAATTAATATATGAATATTGGCTATACAAAGCCATCGGCTCTTTTGCCCCAATAGTATAACCACCAGTTGAAGCAAAATTAGCAGTCTTGCCTCCCTCAACCATTGGTCCTTTATCTAAAATCTCATTTTTATTAGCAAGTCCCAATCCCCAAAGTACATCCACCCAAAATTGGGCATTTTGCTGGTTTAATTCTATTTTTGCAGTTTCACTACCATCTAAATATTTTTTATATTCTGGGGGTAAAGTGTCTTTTCCTGCTACAGCTTTGGCTAACTTCGCCTCATCAATCACCCCATCAGCCACCATTTTTTTACCTATTTCCCCCCATTTAATATTAAAAGTATAACCTTTGGCTGGTAGTACCTCCTCTTGTAATTTATTTAAATCAATTTGGCTTGTTTGCTCCAAAGCTGTCTGGCTTTTTTGTTGAGCAAACTTAAAAGGAAAATTTAATTTTTTAGTAGATACAACTTGCTGGGTAACCATCCCCAATAAAAATGCCAGGACAAAAATATAAACAGCTGCTGCCCAAAACGGTGGCTTGTTCTTTAATATTTTAATAATTGGAGCTAAATTTTTCTTCATCATTTGATAACTGTACCACTAAAACCAAATTCCATATAGGGATGATCCGGATCATTGGTTTCAAAACTAACCAATCTGGAAATGGGTCCTACTCCTTGAGGCCCATGGGCAGTAGGATCAAACACTGCTACAACTTGCCCTTCTTCACCGGGAGTCAAGGTTCCAGTCCAGTTAGAAGCAGCTTCATGTCCTTTCATACCAAATTCCGGACTTTTTTCCTTGGAAGTTTTCATATAAACTTTGGTACACATACAAGAAGTCACTAAATTGGCAATTTTTAAATCTTTATCACCACTATTTTTAATTGGAAAAGCGTGCTCAACATTGCCACCAGAATAGGGAACATCTTTAAAATCAAAGCTTGTTTCCTTGGCTTCAACTTTAGCCCCAGCAATTTTTTCGAGGCTAGCTTTGGTGGAAGTAGATGAGGATTTTCCAAGTAGTACCACTGCTCCACCTAAAACTAGTAGAGTTATTACAACTGCAGCAATAATAATTTTTTTATCCATTGGTTTAAGATCTTCTCCAAACAGTCATAATCTCTCCAATCGCTTCTTTTCCATCTCCTTTTTTAATAGCATCAGCTGCACAAGTTTTTAAATGATTTTCTAAAATTAAACTATCGACTTCTTTTAATGCTTGTTGAACTGCCCGGGACTGATTAATAACATCAATACAATACTTTTCATCTTCCATCATTTTAACAACTTTGGCAAGATGCCCCTGGGCAATCTTGAGGCGGTGAACAATTCTTTCTTGTAAATCCTTAGGTCTGTACATGATCCCCCTATAGGGGATATACTAAACTATTAAAAGACGTTTGTCTAGCGGGCAATTTCCCACTTAAAGATTCTGTCCACCCCTGCCACTCCAGTCACTATTAGCTCTATACTTTTGACATTACCGATTTTAGGAAAAGTTAAAATACCGGAAAGATGATGGCCACCAGATCCGCCGCTCCAAGAAACTGGTTGGTAAATATTACCTTGATCATCAGTTAATTTAGAAACTTTTAGCAAATCAAACTCCAGGGGCACAGAGTGAGTATCAAATGCCATCTGGAAACTTGCTGGTTGATTATCAGATAAGACTTTCGGGGTTACTTCCACTACCACTGCATTTTCATCACTTGTCTTGGTGGAAAAAGTTGAAGTAGAAGATAAATTATTTTTTCTATTACCCAACATGACCACCAACACCAAAATAACTACCACAAATATCGGAACAATCCAGAGTTTATTTTTCATTGTCTTTTAATTTTTTTAAGTGCTTGAACATTAAACCTATCCCCAAAACATTGGAAAAAATTCCCAAAGATAAGAACCATGTCTGATATTTTACCAAAAAAGTTGACAGCACTGTAAGTCCCAAAAGCGGCAAAATATCTGTCAGATGATGAGCACAACAAGCCACCATTGCCACGGTAGAAGTAGCCCCGCTTCCCGCTACCATACCTTTCCCTAAACCTTTTTTCTGATAACTT
>CAZZHC010000031.1:3780-5168 GCA_964653745.1 uncultured Gammaproteobacteria bacterium | reverse complement strand
TATCCGAAATATTGTAGCTTCCATCTTGATAAACGTCAACTACGGCAAATTTGGGAGGTTCGGCGTTGCGCTCCCGAGTGACAGCTCCAGTTGTAGTCAACTTAAGCCCTGTATCCGGATCACGGTAACGCAAAAAGGCATGGGTATCGCCTGCGATAACCCCGGCAACATTATTGTCTTTGAATAATTTAATCAGCTCTTTGGCCTGGTTAATAATTTCTTGGTTATTTTGTTGCTCTTCACCCTTTCTAGGCGAGCCCATGAAATGATCAGAGGTGGGATGATAAAGGGGTTCATGCAAAAAAACCAAAATAGCTTTGGGTTTATTTTCTTGCGCTTTTTGCAGGGTATCTTCTAACCATTGCCTCTCCACCCCGTCCAAGCCACGATAATTATCACTATTATAAACTATCACAAACTGTATATTACTACTTCGAAAAGTTTGGTAGGGCGAGTCAAAAACTTCACTAAAATTGGCTGCGGCATTTAAACCTTTATCCCTGGCAGCCCACAAATCATGATCACCTGCCGTTAAATAAAATGGCAGACCAGATGCCTCAAAAACATCTTTGGCTTTTTGCAGTTCATCCAAAGTTCCTGTATCACTAAAATCTCCCAGCCCAATTACAAAACTAGCCCCAGCTTGTTTAGCCTGACTTAAAGCCTTAGCTAAACTTTCATTATCATTATGGGAATCAGCCACCAAGGCAAATTTTAAAATTGGATTGCCTTCGGGCACAAAATCGTCATCACCGCTTTTTACATCTGGTTTTTTCTCTCCCACTGATAAATTAAACTTGGAAAATTTAGTTCCTAAAATATTAGTAATGGTTTGGGAGGCACTATTTGAGCCCAATAAAGAAATAATCAAGGTTTTAGGATCAAGTTTAGCAGGGCTAGAACCAGAAAAATAACGGAAGGCTTGATAAACTCCCAGACCCAAAATAGCAATCATGGTCAAAGAAAGACCCATCCTAAATATAACAAAAGGTAAAAAACTACTTCGTTTCCGAGATTCTTTCTTTTTAAACATAATAAGATCTTTCGACTACGCTCAAGATGATCCGCGACTACGTCGGGATCACATTCTTTCTGGTGCTTCAATGCCTAAAGCATCAAGCACATCTTTAAAAACCAGTCTAAATTTTGTAACCAAATTAATCCGAAAAGACTTTGATGCTTCAGTTTCAGCATTAAGCACCCTACTTTTTTCATAAAAACTATTAAAGCTTTGGGCAAACTCAAAAGCAAAAGTGGCTACCCCAGAAGGTTCAAGATTATTCCTTGCCTCATACAATATATTTGGCCATTCTAGAAGCTTCTTAATTAAAATTAGTTCTTCTGAATTAGGTAAATATTCCATCTTTCCCGAGTTTTGTACCACATCC
>CAZZHC010000031.1:0-3770 GCA_964653745.1 uncultured Gammaproteobacteria bacterium | reverse complement strand
TCTCTAAAATATTTGAAGCTCGTGCATGCGTATACTGTAAATAAGGACCGGTCGCCCCATAAATTGATAGAGCCTGGTCAAAATCAAAAACTACTTCAGTCGCAGAATTATATTTAAGCATGAAGTATTTAATAGCGTTGTTCGCGATCCCTGCTTTAGCCAACCCCCCACTTTTTTGTTTTTTATCCTTCCTTTCCTCGCTAATTCTTATGGTCAGTAGATTTTGCAAATCAGCAATCTTTACCCCTATTCCCTTCCTTCCTGCCATAGCATATGATTTTCTCTGTTCCTGTAACATAACCCCCAGAGCCTGAGCTGTTTTTGCTGAAAGCGTGACAACTCCATAAGAAATATGTCTAAAGCCATCTGCTTGTTTTTGATATCCAAGCCTTTTGAAAATCTCGATAATTACTTGCTGTAAGTATGCCTGTCTTTCATCAATAACAGTATCTACTAAATCACCCTTATCAAATTGGTCCATTTTCTGCCCATCAGTTGCGGTTATATAAATCTGGCTTCCATCAGGTTTTGATACCCAAGGTTTATATTTAAAATCTTTACCCAAGAGGCCAAATTTCCATAAGTTATAAGCAAAATCCTTAGCTGTATAAGTAGTGGTCCCGTCTGAACGCAAAAAAATTTTATCTGCCGAGTGCTCATCGTCCCCTCCATCACCAAAACGCACCAACCAAGTCCCCTTATTTTTACCTTGTTCCTCATACTCAAATCCGGGAGTCTTTTTTAAAATCTCAAAAGCAGATTGCCAAAAACCAAACTTTAAAATATCACTTTCTCGTACATAAAGATCATGGAAGATATTAAACTCTGCAAGCTTGGCTTGAATCGTTTTTGTGATCTCTATAGCTAATTGTTGAACTTGTTTAGCTGTTTCACTATCCGGATTTTCCACTTCCTTTAAAACCTCTGTTCTGTGCGCCAAGAAATCAGGATCATCTTCATACTTTTTATTTACTGCTGCATAAAGATCCCAATAATAATCCTCTATATGTTCCTCAAGACCCCGAGTCCTAAACTCCAAATATTTTGTGCCTATATACGTATCAGCGACCTGCACACCAGTATCATCAATATAGTTTTGTACTTCTACACTGTAGCCAGTCTTCTTTAAAATTCTTGCCAGCGAATCACCAATTAGAGCGTTTCGAAGATGTCCAATATGCATTGCTTTATTGGGGTTAACCCCAGTATGTTCCAAAATAACTTTTTTACCTTTACCAATTTCACTATGCCCAAAACCTTCTTTAATATTTAACAGGTCTTCTCTAAAAACTTCTGGTTTTATAAAAAAATTAATAAAACCCCCACCTGCAATTTTAATCTCGGAGAGATTATCCCGAGCAAAATCGAGGGACTTTAATTTTTCTAAAATTTCATTAGCAATCTCTATTGAAGTTTGCTCACCTTTTCCCTGTTTTAGTTTAGCAAGTTGTAACGCGATATTTGTGGCATAATCTCCAAAGGCTGGATTTTGAGGAATATAACAAACTATATCATCAGTTGGGAAACCCAATCCCCTTACCACCTTTTTTAAATCAGATAAAAGTTGTTGTCTAACCATTAATTAATCATATCATAATTTTAAATTTTTAGTTTTTCTTTTTTAGAGCTAACATCCATATCCCTGCTCCGACTAATAAATAATAACCAACCCAAATTATAATTGCCGTATCCCCAACTATGACAACTGCCCCTGGCCACTTAGCAAAAAATTTTACTAAGTCAATAAAATATGTCAAAAGGACTGACGGTAAAAAATCAACAATTTTCCCCAACACCGGATTGATTATTCCAAATATAAGACCCAATAATCCTCCCACCATAATAATTGGAACCGTCCAAAGCACAAATAAGTTGGCTAACATCCCAACTAAGGAAACTTGGTAAAAATTAAAGGCTAAAATTGGTAAAACTAAGACTTGAGCAGATAAAGTAGCAGCTAAATCCTGTCTCAAAATTTGAGGAACTATGGCTAAATATGAGGTTAAAATGGGGGCAACTGCCACAATCCCCAGAGTGGCTAAAAAGGAAAGCTGAAATGAAATATCAACCAACCAATTGGGGTTATAAATTAACATTAGCCCTGCTGTAAGCAGCAACACCCACCAGCCAGTTCTTTCTTTGCCTAAAATTTGAGCCATGTATGCCAAAATAGCCATAATAGCAGCCCTGACCACAGGTACTTCCAAACCTGTTAACAAACTATATATTAATATTACAAAGATAGTCAAAATTATAGTTTTTCTCCTACCTAAAAAACCTACCAAACCTAAAATAAAACCAGCCAAAATGGTTAAATTTTGGCCCGATACTACAGCAATGTGAATAGTAGAGGTAGTTTTTAAGTCTTGTTTGAGACTAAAAGGAATTTGGTTACCATCACCTAAAACAATCCCAGAAAGCAAAGCAGATTGAGGGTAAGGCAAGCTTTGTTTGATGATTTTGACCAGATATTCCCTTTCTCTGGCTAAAATTTTAACTTCATGGCTTCTATAAGTTGAGTCAATCCCCCCAATTTGCAAAACCCTGGCAATAAATAGAAAAAACCAGACAGTGGTAAGGATAAGAAAATACCTAGTAGACGCTGACAAGCCCTTTGATCTTATCATAGACAGATGATGTGACAGCTTTTTTAGTTAAAAGCTCTTTAAGATCATTGTAGGGCCTTTTATCAATAATATCTTGGCCAATCTTGGGTCCCACACTTGGTAATTTATCTAAATCAGCCAGAGGGGCAGTGTTGATGTTAATGAGCCCACCCTGATTAGCGGCTTGGGCTCCAGCTACCTGCCCGCTTGTTCCAGCTTCCCCAGCAACCGGAATATAAATCTTCATTCCATCAGCTACTTTTTGAGCTAAATTAACTGTTTTGGTTAAATATACCGGATCAGCTGTTTCAGTCACTCCACCGGCAGCTTTGATGGCATCTTCCACCCTGGAAGCAGATGATAAAGCATAAACCCCGGGGCGAACTACTGCCCCTGAAACGTCAACTTTCGGTCCAGATTGAGCTTGGGTCAAGTTATTTTGAGGATATTTATTGGGTTTGGAAAATGTTTTAGAAATCAAGCCCGATGAAGATATCCCTCCAATTAATAACACCAAACCCACTAACCCTGCTGCCAGAGGTAATTTATATTTGGATAAAAAATCATCTAATCTATTTTCTTCTTCCATAATACTGTTTCAACTCTTCTCTATATTCTTTGATCCAAGCTTTGTAGGCCTTAACCAAATATATCAAACCACGATTTTCCATCTCATGATTGACTATTCCCCCTTCATGCGGGTATTTATGTAATTTTCTATGAGGCGAGGAAAAACCATGAACATAGTGGCAAAGCTCATGAGCAATAGTATGGTCAACTACTTCTTGAGGTATTTTTTGCTCCTTAAACATCCCAGTAATCACAATCAAAGTATGACCACTTTTGGGGTCCAGCCTGATTGAACCAAAACGCAGCCTGGCAAACCTACCAAATTTGATAAAAACAGGGTTTAGTTGGGATACATCAGCAAAATGATTAGACCAAAGGTGGTCAAGACGGGCAAGCAACCAGTTATCATTACGCATAGTAATTTACAATGTACAATTTATAATTTACAATTTCAATCGTAAATTTGTTTAGCCTGATTTAGCAGTCCAAACAAGATGTTTTTAATTTTAGCAATTATCTACCAAATTTGCTAAAAGGTTAACTAATCTGAGGCCAGAACAAAAGTAATAATTTTCACGGGTACATACACAATAA
>CAZZHC010000030.1:0-5906 GCA_964653745.1 uncultured Gammaproteobacteria bacterium | reverse complement strand
GGGTAATTTCACCCCGTAGGTATATTTCGGTTTGTTTTCCTTCAATCACTCCAAGATAAGCTTTAACTAACAGGTTAAACTGGCGAGGCTCTGTCCACTCACCTTTACCTTGATGATGAGTTTCCGTATGCTTTTTAATTTCTTCATCATGATCAGCTCTAAACCTTTCATGACAGATTAAACACTCCACCAAGGGGTCTGTGAAGGCCTCAAGATGCCCTGAAGCTTCCCAAACCCTAGGGTTCATCATAATAGCCCCGTCAAGGCCTACAATATCATCCCTAGCTTGGACCATATCTTTCCACCAAAGATCTTTGATATTTTTTTTAAATTCTACCCCCAAAGGACCATAATCCCAAGTTCCGGACAACCCACCATAAATTTCTGATCCAGGGAAAATAAATCCTCTTCTTTTACATAAAGCTACTAGTTTTTCCAATAAATTATTATCCATATTTTATTTTTTATCTCTTATTTCTTTAATAATCCTCATACTTTTGAGTGAGGATTCCAAAACCTTTTCTATATAATATCTCAAGATGTTCTCAACTTCCAGAGCCTCTCCTGAATTTATTTTCATTTTGGCAATTTCCTCCCAACTTTTAACCTGAAGTTTTTGTAAAATATCTAAAATATTACTGCTTGCTTCTACCTGATCCGAAGACCAAAACCCCAAACTGGTTAAAAGTTTCACCTCATAGGCCCTGATAAAAATTTGCCTAGGTTCTTTTTCCAGCAAAGTCAAAACTATTAATAATAAATTATAAACTGCAGGGTTGGGTTGATTTTCAGCTGATAATCTATCAGCCAGTTCTACTACATGAGAACCATAACTTCCTAAAATTAGATCATTTTTAATTTTGGGAAAAGTTTGAAGGCTTTCGGCTTCTGTCAAAATTCCTAAACCACTACCCTGAAAAATATGAAGTTTAACTTTATTTAACAGTTCAACATTACCACCACGTCTGGAGGTAATTCTCCTAACTCCCTTGGCTAAAACGGAAATTTTTCCTTTATAGGGAGTAATAATAGTTAAAATCCTATCTGCTTCTCCAAAATTTTTCCTTTTAACAATAATCCCTTCGGTTCCAAAAGTAGGCATCAGACATATTATAAATGATATAGGCTTTTATTGTGGGGCAATAGTTGGATTATTGCATTCCTCAAAGACTCTTCTAAACTAATATCTCTTAAAATAACTCCGCCAGAATAAGTTCCCCAAGTATCATTTGGCACCTTATCCAACTCTTTTTCAATAATTGACATAACATCCGAGTGTTCCTTATTCAAATCTTTCATTCTTTTTTGAATATACTCTGGAACTTTTAAGCCACTTGAGTAACCAATATATACTTTTTGGTCTTTGGTAATAACATAACTCCAAGCTTCTTCAAAGAGCTGCCCATATCTTTCTACTAGCCCACTTTCTAAACCAACATAATAATCTGCTTTGTCAGATTTTTGACACCCCAAAGCCCTATTTTTAGCCCCTTCAAAAGTCTGCTCGCCATATGGTGTATCCGGAACATTAGATTTTATATCGCAACCTATAATTTCAATTTCACTATTAAAATAATGTAAAAATATTTTCTTAACAACATTTATTTTTCTTTGACTTGCTGACCCAACCAATATTTTCATGCTTATATTTACCCCAGAATATAACTTAAGGCTTGGTGTAAAGTTCCAACAAAATTTCCGTCACTATTATCAACAACCAATGAGCCTTTGGGCATTTCAACCTCAATGGGTTCATGGGTCTGATGCCAAGCTGCAAATTCTTCATCTGATCCAAGTGATTTATGTTTATCATATGGACAGTTTCTATCTATCAATCTTTGTCTCAAAACAGATGGGTTTGTAGTCAAGCGAATAATTTTTAGCTTAGCGCCATATTGAGCTGCTAATTGCCTATAAGACATTTCCCAACCCAAAGTAGAAATTTCTGATTTAAATGAGGCATTAACAATAACTGTTCGGTAGCACCGTAAGCCCTGTTCAGTTTTATCAAATATTATCTTGTAGACCATTTGGCGACTCTGCTGCTCATAATCTCCATTCCTTGACGTCGTAAACACATCCGCGACTGCATCTTTATCAACAATGGCTGCATTAAAAGATTGAACCAAACCATTAACTAACGTGCTTTTTCCAACACCACCCACACCGGTTACTAAAATAAGTCTTGCGGGGATTAAATCTATCAGACCATTCTGCTCAGTCATCATACCACTCGTTTCTGCTCTAGCTATATTAGCCATATCAAAAAGATAAATTTAGTTGTTTGTCTGAAGTAAGATCAAATTCTGCCTTGGTTTTACCGTTAACTTTAACTATATAATGGTGATCTTTGGCTCCTGGTTGCTTTTGAATAAGCAAAGGGTAATTTTTCCCGCGAGCTTGGTTGGGCAAAGTATATTCAAAAGATAAAGTTCTTGAATTTTGAGGTCTAACTGTAATAAAGGCTTCAAAATAGGTTTTATTTAGAGTCTCATCGTCTAAAGTGTTAACCGGATCATCCGAACCCTTGGAAGAGGTGAGTTTTGCCCCTTTTGGAACATAGACCCTGACATAATCTCTTAAAATCCCATTTAACCAAGTGTTGTAAGCTTGAGGATTTTTATACTCAATAGTCAGTTTATTGGTTATTTGGCCAGAGTTATCAACTTTACTGTCTAAAATGACTTTTTCATTTACATAAAGATTTGATTTACCACCAGCAAAGTTGGCATCATTGATATGTAAATAATCTCCATCGGAGGTTTTAATTTGCCCAGTCCAGTTAAGTTTAGCTAAGGCTTGCTGGCTGGGTTGATCATGCATATAAAACATTAAGTGTTTATCATTGGCCATCTTGACTGCTAGATCAATAAAACCTGGTAATTTATCAAAACCGGAATTTAAAGATTTGGCCAAAATTTGCTGCATTAAAGACCCCAAGATGGCCTTGCGATCCATCTCTCCTTTTGACGCTATTTCAGCATAATGTTCCAACTCATAAATCACATTAGGACAATTACATCTTTTATCTTTTTCTGCACTATATGTTGTACCCTCCACATTAACTGGCCCAGTTAAAGCAATCAGCTCTTCAACTACTTGGGTATCAATGGTAATAATGCCGTCAAACGGCAAACCTTCTCCCAAGAGGAAATACATCCTTTCAAATTCTTTGGCTGAAGTAGGTAAATCCGGGGAAATATTAGAGTCTCGCATTGACCAAGCTGTTCTTGGTTTACCGTTAGTTTCAGGTAAATATTTCACAATTGGTGCGGGTGGTGACAGTGGGCAAATTTTTGATTTGCAGGTACTTAATAATTTTTCATCCAGCCGGTAAATATCATCAGAGGTGGTAGCAGACAAATGCCCTTGATCTAATTGCAGAAAAGCATAGGCAGTCATAAATCCACCAGTTGGCCTAATTTCTTTATCGTTTTGGAAAATCATAAGATAAGTCTTGGGTGAAGGTGATCCTAAAGCTCCAGGTGCAATTTGCAAAGCATCCCTGTTAAAACTAACTGCCATATCAGCTCCAATGATAAAATTTTTCAGCTGCTCAACTTTGCTTCTGATCTTTTTTGAAGCAAACTCTTCGGGATATTTACCGGTGTTAATTGAGGCCACTTCGTCACTGGCTTTTTTCATATCTGGCTCAAATTTATCAACATTGGGCAAAATTTTATCCAGGATTTTAACTGCTTGAGCTACCTTATCTTGACCTGGTGTAGGTTGACCAGTTAACCCCAGCTCATTTTTAACTGGTTCCAGTTCACCAACCACAACTTGGGCCACTTTGATTTCTGACTTGGCAGCCAAAGTTATATGTTTAACATCAGCATAATACCCCCCCACAAAAGGAATAGCTCTCATCCAAAATAGAAAGTCCAGGGAAAGATTCAAATGGCTTAAAGCTTGAGAGGTACTATCTAGTCCTACTTTTATCTGATCTAAATTGTTTTGTTTAGCAGCTGCTGCGACAATTTTACCACCCTTCGCCAGTTGCTTGGCAGAAGTATAAATACCCAAACCCGGCAAAAGGATCGCTACTACCAAAATTGCCAGGATAATCAAAACCCTTTTTGATCTCTTTTTTTTAGTGCTTTGATTAATACCAACTCTAGTTCTATCAAAATTATTTAGTTTTTTATTTAAATTAATCAGTGCCATAATTTAAACTGCTCCTCGTCCAGTGATAACAGCGGGAATTGTTTTCAGTAATAATAGAATATCATAAACAGCTGATCGTTTTTTAACGTAAGTTGCATCAATTTCTACCCTCTTATCAAAATTAATCTCTGATCTACCTGAAATCTGCCAAACACCAGTAAGACCCGGTTTGGCACAAAGAATAATTTTGACAAATTGGGTAGTCTGGGGATATTTTTTCTGTTGTTCTTCCAGCTCAAATGGATAATAAGCCCGAGGTCCCACCAAACTCATATCTCCTTTTAAAATATTAAACAACTGTGGCAGTTCATCAATAGAAAATTTTCTAATAAACTTTCCTACTTTGGTAATTCTGGGATCATTGTGGATTTTATAACTGTTTTGTTTATATTGTTTTAAAAGCTCTGGGTTTTTCTGCAACATAGCATGAGCACCTACCACCATTGAACGAAACTTGTACATCTTAAAAAGGTTGCCATTTTTCCCCACCCTCATTGGTGTATCAGCCAAAATTGGACCTTTGGTATCCAGTTTAATCATGATAGCAGTAAGCAACATAACGGGGGAACAAATAATAATGCCGAGGGCAGCTCCTGCCATATCAGTTAACCTTTTTAAAAAATTGTAATTCATAAAGATGTTAAAAGCTTTTGGAAGTTTTCTTTAAATTGCTCCTTAGAAAATTTTTGGGCCTGCATTTGACACTTCTTTTGATTATAACCCCTTTTGTCCAGATCAAACAAAGCCCGGGTTAAACTACTGACAGATTGTTCATCAAATAAATAACCAGTCTCTCCTTTAATCACTGTCTCCAAAACCCCACCCTTTTTATATGCTATCACGGGTTTGCCTAAAACTTGGGCTTCCAGTGGTGTTAAACCAAAATCTTCTTCTCCTGCTACCACCAAGGCTTTACACCCTGCTAAAAGATAGGCTAAAATTTCCTCATCAACCAACCCCACAAATTCTACTGTTGGACCAGCTAGTTTTTTAAGCCTACCCTCTTCAGGTCCCATTCCCACAATTTTAAGTGGTATTTGCAAAATGTTAGCAACTCTTACTACCAGGTCAATTTTTTTGTAAGCATTGAGGCGAGAGACAACCAATAAATATCCACCATCAAAAGGCGAAATATTTACAAATCTTTTTAGATCTACAAAAGGATAAATTAGCTTTACCAGACCAGGTCTGGGAACTTGATAAACCTGTTCTATCCTTCGCTTGGCATTTTTTGATCCTGCCACCCATAAATCAATCCGAGAAGAGCTGATTTGATCATATTTTTTCAAAAAATGAAAATAGGGAGAAAGTAGGGGATAAGTTTTGTCCCCAGAAAAATTCCATAAAAATCTGGGCGGAGTATGGCAATAACAAATATGAAATGTTGCGGGTTTGGTAATAATGCTTTTGGCAAACCTGGTTGTTTGAGAAATCACGATATCAAAGTCAGAAAAATTAAATTGTTCAAATGCAATTGGATAAAGGGGAAGCAAGGCTTTATAGAAACTTTGCCACCCAGGAATTTTTTGAATAAAGGAAGTAACAATTTTTTGATGAGAAAAATATTTTTTTAAAATTGGATGGTGACGGTTAAAAACTGAAGTATAAATTGGGGCATCGGGGAACATCTCTGATAGAGCTACTAGCAATCTCTCTGCCCCTCCCCACTGGACTAAATCATCATGCACTAATGCAATTTTTAATTTTTTGTCTATCATAAAAATTTATCTAATTTTACC
>CAZZHC010000029.1:0-6120 GCA_964653745.1 uncultured Gammaproteobacteria bacterium | reverse complement strand
TCCAGGAAGGTAAGGCTCAAAATACCTTACTTGCTCTTAAAAAGTTTGCTGAAACTAACACTAAGGTACTTCGTGATGGAAAAGAGTTGGTCATTCCTGACTACGAGGTTGTACCAGGAGATGTAATTATCTTACAGGAGGGAGATAAGGTACCAGCCGATGCCAGAATAATTCTTTCTAATAACCTGACAGTTAATGAAGCTGCTATGACTGGTGAATCGCAACCAGTTCATAAATTTAATGAAATATTGTCCGCTACAAACCTGCCAACTTCCGATCAAAAGAATATGGTATTTAAAGGAACTAATGTCTTGGCCGGTAATGGTAAAGCAATTGTTATTGCCACAGGGCTAGAAACAGTACTTGGTAAAATCTCCAAAGAAATTGCTGTTATCAATACTGAAATACCTCTTAAAGCCAATATTCGCTACCTCACAAGGCTAATTATTATGACAGTTGCAACTATCTGTACTTCCATATTCATCCTGGGAATTTTCTTAGGTCATTCAGTAAGAGAAATGTTTACAACTGTTGTGTCTTTAGCAGTATCTATTATCCCCGAGGGGCTGCCAATTGTGATGACTTTAGTCTTGGCTACAGGAGTTTGGAGAATGAGTAAACGCAATGCTTTGGTTAAAAAGCTCCAGGCAGTTGAAGCATTAGGGCAAGCCAGGGTAATAGCTGTTGATAAAACAGGCACACTTACAAAAAATGAGATTCTACTGCAAAAGGTCTATGTAGACGGAAAAATATTTAGTGTGAGTGGAGAGGGCTATAGACCAGAGGGAGAGGTTAGCTTAAATGACAATAAGATTGATCCCCTCAATCACCCAGAGTTACTTTTAGCAGGAAAACTTGCTGCTTTTGTTACTAACAATGGTGTTATCTTTGATGAGGAATCAAAGACTTGGCAGGCTACCGGTGATCCAACAGATTCTTCTCTGTCGGTTTTTGCTCAAAAAGTTGGTTTTAGAAAAGATGTTTTGGAGAAAGAATCGCCCAGACTTTCTGAAATACCGTTTGATTATAAAAATAAATACCATGCTGTTTCAAATAAGCAAAGCTTCTCTACGAGTAAAATAAATGAGGCTACTGACTTAACTGTTTTTGGTGCTCCTGAGAAGATTTTAGAAATGACTACTAGAATCTGGCATGAGGGTAAGCCTCATCCTTTATCCCAAGAAAAGAAAAAAGAACTTGAGTTTGTGTTGGTTAAAATGTCTCAAGAAGGGCTAAGAGTTCTAGCTTTTGCCTTAAAGGATAATGTCGGTGATGATATTAAACCTAAAGATGTTGAGGAACTTACCTTTGTGGGGTTCTTTGGATTAAAAGATACTTTGCGTCCGGAAGTCCATGAGGCTATGAAGCAAGCTATGTCAGCAGGTATTAAAGTAGTAATGATAACAGGAGACCATAAGATAACTGCAGAAGCTATAGCCAGAGAAGCTGGTATTTATAAAGAAGGAGACACCATCCTGACAGGAGAAGATATTGACACATTGTCTGATGATGAGTTTGCAGATATGCTTGATAAAGTATCTGTTTTTGCTAGAGTAACACCAGATCACAAGCTAAAGATTGTCAGAGCTTACAAAAAAAGAGGTGAGGTTGTGGCTATGACCGGAGATGGGGTAAATGACGCTCCGTCGTTAGTTGCGGCAGATTTAGGGGTGTCTATGGGTAAGGTAGGTACGGAGGTAGCCAAGGAGGCTTCGGATATAGTTTTGATGATAACTTTGCCAGTATTATTGCAGCGATAGAGGAAGGGCGGAGTATCTATAAGACGATCAAGAAGGTCATTTTGTACCTCTTTTCCACTAGCTTCGGTGAAGTATTTACTATAACTGGAGCATTAATTTTAGGATTCCCTTTACCAATTTTAGCAGCCCAAATCCTTTGGCTAAACTTTGTGACTGACGGTTTTCTTGATGTTTCTTTAGCTATGGAACCGAAAGAAGAAGGCTTGTTGAAAGGTACTTTTGAACATCCGAAAAAGTATCTTATTGATGGTTTAACCGTACAAAGAATGTTTTTGATGGCAATACCAATGATGATAGGAGCACTGTTTCTTTTTAGTAGGTATTATCAGGTTGACATGGTGAAAGCTTGGACAGTAACTCTAACAGTTTTAGCAGTTTTTCAATGGTTTAACGCTTGGAATTGCAGACACGAAAGGAAGTCTATTTTTCAATTAAATCCTTTTTCCAATAAATTTTTATTAGGTTCAACCTTGATTGTTATTATTCTTCAGTTTCTAGCTATCTATAACCCTTTAATGCAGCAAATATTACACACCACAGCCCTTGATTTATCTGATTGGTTATTAATTGTTCCTGTGGCTATTTCAATAATGTTAGTTGAGGAAATTAGGAAATTTATCCATAGACATACAATAGATAGTAAGAAACTACTTGATCAGAATCAACCCAAAGATTATTGATAAGTTCAGAGGAGTTGAACCCTTCGACTACGCTCAGGGTAAACCTCCTTTTTTTTGTGCCCAGAGGGAGAGTCGAACTCCCACACCATTTCTGATACTAGCTCCTAAAGCTAGCGCGTCTACCATTCCGCCATCTGGGCGTGTTTATCATGGCTTTCATGAGTATTTTAACAAAATTTGGCTATAGCTGCTTGGTGGGCTTTATTTTCCAAACTGTCATCCAGGGGTTTCAGCTCAATTTCTTTATTATATTTAGCTTCCAAAGCTTTTTTAAGCAGCCAATCAGCAAACTCCGGGTTTTTGGGTAAAAGTGAGCCATGCATGTAACAACCAATGGCATTTTTATAAAGGCAACCCTCTGTTTTATCTTCCCCATTATTCCCAAAACCTTTAATAACTCTGCCCAAAGCTTGGTTTTTATCTTTGAGGTATGTTTTACCGGAGTGATTTTCAAAACCAACTAAATTACCAAATTGGCTGTCTATCACAATATTGCCAATCATCCTGTCATAGCTTGCTACAGTGTATGTTGGAAATAAACCTACACCGAGCAGTTTAGAGCCTTTGTGAGGCTTGTAATAATCCCCCAACAACTGATATCCTCCACAAATAGCAAGCAAAGGCATGCCTCTTTCAACCTCTTCTTTGATAACCTTACCCTTATTCCTAGTTATGAGATCACTAGCAACGAGCTCCTGTGCTTGATCTTGTCCTACACCAAAAAACAAAAGATCAACTTGACCTTTTTTTAATTTATCCCCCACAGAAATATTTTTAATTTTAACCTCAATTCCTCTCCACTGGGCTCTTTTTTGTAAAGCAATAATGTTGCCCGTATCCCCATAAATATTCATCAAATCCGGATATAAATACCCAATAGTTAAGTTCATGATTCCTCCTGCCAGTAATGTTTTTTAAGGCCTTTTGAGGCTAGGATTTTTTGTAACTCGAGCAATGCTGTATAGGTAGGTAAGATGAAAAGAGTACCAGAAAGGCCTTTTAAGGCCTTTTGAAGGGCCTTTTTCAAGCTTTTTTCTAAGATAAGGTCTTTTGGGTCAAAGCCAGCATATTTGAGCCTCAAAGCCAAATCTTCAGCTCTGGAACCAGAACAAATGGTTTGTGGTTGATGGTTTATGGTTAATAGTTGTTCAAAATTTACATCCCAGATCCAGGAAACATCTGTTCCATCAGCCAAGTTATCATTTAAAGCGAGTAGTAAACGATCTTCTTTTTTAATTTGGCCCTGTAAAGTTTGAAAAACTTGAGTAGCTCCGGCCGGGTTTTTAATTAAAAAGATGTAGCCAAAATCCAATTTTTCCACCCTACCAAAAGCAGGAGAAAAATTTTTCAAAGAGGTGGTGATGGTTCTATTGGATATTTGCAAAGACTGTGAGGTAGCAAAAGCTGCTAAAAAATTATAGACATGATAAATACCTGGCAAGGGTAAATTAAAAGTATAGGTATCGATTTTAAAGGTAATTTTGTCCAACCCCCGAGGTTGAATATTTGTGGCCAAATAATCTAGTTTGGTTTTTTTAGTTTGATGAACTACTTTTTCTCCTTCAATCTTAAAATTTTCCAGACCAAAAGTTTGAACTTTTCCCTTAAATGCTTCTTTTAGCTTCAATAAATTATAATCATCTCCATTGAGCAGTACAATAGTTTTAGGACTAACTTTTTGTAAAGTTCGACACCAGTTTTTAATCACACTATCCACTTCACCATACCTATCCAGCTGATCCCTAAAAGCATTTAAAAAAATAATAATATCAGGCTTAATTTTGGGCACTACTTGATTGAAAGCAGCCTCATCCAGCTCCCAAATAGCCAAATCATACTTTAGCTTCCCACTTCCGATGTGGGAACTTGAAATTAAAGTTGAGACAATCCCACGCTCTAAATTAGAACCAGTAGAATTTCTAATTACCTTGAAACCCTGGTTTTTGGCAAAACTTGCCAACATCCTGGCTGTGGTGGTTTTACCATTAGTGCCTGTGATAACTATTGTTTGAGGGATATTTTGGGTAAGTTCTGCAACTAAATTGGGGTCAATTTTTAAAGCATAATACCCGGGGGCAGCTGATCCGCCCCCAATTTTTAAAGTTTGGCTAATTTTTAAGATCAGCCTGCCAGTTAAAATGGCTAAAAATTTTCTTAACATTATGGGTAGATTGTACCTGATTTAATGGCTGATGATCCAGCGGTTTTTAAAGCCAATATCTGAATTGCAACAGGGCTGTTAACTTTTTCATATTCAGTCTGAAACTTTTCGATATCTTTTAAAAAGTAATGAACATGGCTACCCCAGGTAGGTGAAGCAGCATAAACCCGGTTAATATCATAGGGGTCAATCAGGCCTCGATCCAAATAATTTTGGCGAAGTCCAGCAGAAACAGTAAAAATTCCATCTCTCCAAGATGTAAAATAAATAGCTTGATCGCCATAAACCCCCCAACCCCAAGCATTAAAACCACCGGGGATAAATTTACCAAAAGTACTTTCAACACCGGCTATTGCTGGAACTAGTCTCCAGTCCAAATTATATTGATCAGCAGCTTCAACAAAGCTTTGGGCCTGATATTGCATTGGCGAGTTGTATTTAGCAAGATAAGCTTGTAAAATTTCTGCCCTCTTATCTACTTTTTGAGGGGTAATAGAAACAGTTTGGACTTCGGGTTTTTCCGCTAACGCCGATGGACCACTAATAAAAAGTGGCAGTAAAAGTAACGGAAAAAACTTTTTTATTAAAGCATTTTTCTTTTTGTTAAACATATGCATAAAAAAATCCTGGAATATGAGGGGTCATACTCCAGGATAAGGGCAAAGTATACACTATAAGCCCTGAAAAATCAAGTTTTCAGGGCTTGCGAGAACGTCGCCTACTCCAATGATCGTTGTCTTGGAGTACTTTGTTCTCTAAAGGCTTTTCCTATAGAAGTTGCTCCATGAAAGCAGAAACACCTAGGGCCCAAGGCCCACCTTTTTGGATAGATGGAGGTGTATATTTAGTCATAATTTGATAAGGGGTTTTAAGGCCCTGGTTAAGATAATTTTCCTTTAACCCTTTGCCAACTCGATCAATAGCTTCCGCAAATGAGGTAAATTTCATGGCTTTTCCCCCATAAACACCATAACCAAATGGGTTATAGGAACCCTTGGGAATGATTTTACCCCCATTTGATTCCTGCATGGCAATTGAGGGAAGGAGTCTAAAGTCCAGGTTATAACGATCAGCTGTAGCCACAAACTCATCAGCCAAATCTGCCAATGGTGCTTTATTGTAAGCAAAAAAGTTTTTAATCAAGATTGGTCTGGCATCAGCTTTGCCAATCATGGTAGTTTGACCACTAACAATATCAGCTGAAGTGGGTAAAGCACGGTAGGATTTATACCCACCCTCATTAAAAGCTAGAGTGTGAGGTACAGTAGAATAAATTAAAAAAAGCAAAGCAAAAGCCAAGCTACAAACTACTGTTACATACCAAGTTAAGGCAAATTTTAACATATTTGTTTGCTGGTTAGTAAGATTACGGGCTTTGGGATCATCTGTCAATTGTGCTTTACTAGGTCATAATGCAGATAAAGAAATCAGACTGTATTTTTGGTACAATAAGGATCAGAAAATATGCGGACGTGGTGGAATGGTAGACACGCAGCCTTGAGGTGGCTGTGCCAGAAAT
>CAZZHC010000028.1:0-6125 GCA_964653745.1 uncultured Gammaproteobacteria bacterium | reverse complement strand
CAGCATAGTATATTGGGTTCTCCAACGTCCTGTCGTTATTGCTCTTAAAGTTCGCCATAGTATTTTTTCGGAACCCCTTTTTTCTGAAAGTTCAGAATTTGCGAGTAATACGGCTTGTGATTCTAAAACTACGCCGACGGATTTAAGTCTATTCGCCTCTAGTGAATCACCTGATTGGGAGATTATTACGCAAGCTTCAGCTTTTCCACGCTTTACAACTCCTTCCTCACCACCAAGATATGGGCGAATACTTACTTTGGTATTCCAGATTCTAGAGAAATAATCTTCAGTCACATTTACGTAAGAAGTTGCAATCCTTAAGCCTGCAAGACTTGTTGGATCCTTGTAATCAAAAAAACCAACTTTACCTTTTATAATTACTAGTTTAAGTGCACAGCGACTAAACCCTAAGGCATCAAGAATTATTGCTTTGGGTTGTCCTGCATATTCCTGATACATATCTAAACCCGCAATAGCCAGGTCGACGTCACCTTCGCAGACTGCTTTCACTAGATCGCCATTTTTCATTTTTACGATGTCTAATCCAGGAATATTCCTAACAGGAGTATCATCGACTCTGGATTTAAAAGAGAACATAAGACCCCCTGCTTTGAGTAAAGCTATACTTTCGTCTCCCATATTAGGTTTACCATCAGGTTTTTGTATTGCTAATGCTAAGTTTTCTATCATATTTTCTTTCTGTCGTTAGTAATAAAAAAGACCCTTACAGGTCTTCTGGTCTAAACATACCATTTTAGGCCAGCTCCGTATTCCGACACTGACTGTTATATTTTACGGTTAAACTTCCGTAAGGCATTTTGGCCTTCAGCTCGTGAGTCGTGACTTCACTCAAACGCTTTTATTTTATTCAGTTGTAAAAGCACTATATCAAAGAAAGCTAGAAAAGTCAAATTTATTATGGGTTACCATAGGTGTCCGCATTGTCCACCTGGAAGGTGGACAGGTATCTCGCTTTTTTAAAATTCTTGTAGTATATTTTAGTCTATGACCTCAAAAATCAAACATGCCATTATTTTGGCTGGAGGGAAAGGGGAAAGGTTAAGGCCTCATACTAATGATCGTCCCAAACCAATGGTGGAAGTTGGGGGCAAACCAATTTTATCCTACCAACTAGAACAGTTAAAAAAAGCTGGAATTGAGGAAATGGTTTTTGCTGTTAGCTACCAAAAAGAAGCCCTCCAAAAACATGTTAATGGTGGTGAAAACTATGGTGTTAAAGTAGGCTATTCTGTTGAAGAAATGCCTTTAGGTAGAGGTGGAGCAATTAAACAAGCCATGAAACACTTAACTGGTGATTGGCAAGATGTGGTAGTGGCTAATGGTGATAATTTATGGCAAATCGATTTCCCGGGACTCATCGCTCAACATCAGCAAAATAATGCTTTGGCAACTTTGGTAGTGGTTCCCTTAAAAAGTCCTTATGGAATTGTGGAATTTAATGATCAAGAGCAAGTTTTAGGTTTTGAAGAAAAACCAATTTTACCCCACTGGATTAATGCTGGAGTTTATATTTTTTCCAAAGAAATAATGTCACTTTTACCTGATTTGGGAGATCATGAAAAAGAAACTTTTCCCAAGCTTCCTAAAGAAAGATTTTTAGTTTTTCAGAGCACGAACTATTGGCGGGCAGTAGATACAGTTAAAGATTTAACTGAAGCAGAAAAAGAAGTAAAAGAAATTTTTAGTTGGAATTAATTTTTGGTTTTGGCAGAAGGGGTAGCAATTTTGGGTGGGGTTAAGTAACCAGGAAGGTAAATAAACTCTGCTTCCAGTGTTCCTGTTTTAGAGCTTGTTCCTGCCACAATTATTTGATAACCTGCTTTTAAATCAGCAAAAGATAAAGTTTGGTTTTTAACTCCCTTAAAATCAGTATCCCTGGAAATAGTAACAATAATATTTTGATTATTTTTATCCTGTAAAGTTATTAAATTATCTCCCAAAGATAAAATTGTCCCAAAAATAAATTGTCTATTAATCTCCTTTGGGGCAGTGGTTCTAATAATTTTTTTGGCTGTTAGAACCTCATTATCATCAATATCCCCCAAAGCTATTAAATAATCACCTTCGATGATAGTTTTAAAAGATAATTTTTTACCAGAATATTCAGTAAATTCATTAATAGTCACCATTTTAGTCCCAGATTCTAAAGCTAAAGTGATTAAACTATCAGATTTTACTTTAACAATTCCCACATAGGCTTTATTTTTCAGCTTTTTACTAACCTCATTTTTAAGTTGGGTGGCAGCCATTGAGGCACTTCCATCCATTAAAGCTTTAAGTTTGGCTTGGATGTCAGCTGATGGAGTGGAGGTAGCAGCATAGCTAGGGTATAGAGTATAGGGTATAGGGTATAGAAATAACCATAAAAATATTAATATGGTGATCACTCTCATGTTTTTCATAGTTCTCCTGACAACTTCTCCGTTGAATAAAAAATCATCCTTTTGTCAAATTTACTATTTCCTATTTCATCAAAGGCTGTAATAGTTAGGAGATTAGTTCCCTCATCAAGTTTGATAGTGGCAGAAAAATTACCTTGTTGGTCTGCCTGAAGAGCCTGATTTTGACCCTCCCAATTTAAAACTACCGATGCCTTGGGGGCAGTAGTACCTTGGACCAACAGATCACCATCAAAGGAAAGTAAATTATCATCTGGGTTATTAACATTTAAGGTTAGACTTAAAGGTTTGGTGGTAACTGGCTGGCTGGACAGTATTGAAGCTTGTTTGGCTTTGGGATAATGAAAGATAAAAACAGAGGTTAAAACACCTGTGGCAGATAAGATGATTAAAATTCCCAATATAATTAAAATAAACTTCATGATTAGTTTTATATATTAAATAGATATTGTTCACTGGTCAAGTTTTATGATAACATCTGGTCCATGGACATCTATTGGTATGGACAATCCTGTTTTAAAATTAAAGGCAAGACTGCCACAATAGTTATTGACCCCTTTGATCCGGATTTTGTTGGTTTAAAACTGCCAAAAGATCTGGAAGGTCAAGTAGTTTTATCTACTCATCAGCATAAAGATCATAATAACGTAGGAGTAGTAAGTGGTGATCCTTTAATAATAACAGGCCCGGGAGAATATGAAAGGGTAGGGGTAAGTATTGCTGGTATCCAAACCTTTCATGATAAAGTAAGCGGCGCAGAACGGGGTTCAAACACGATTTACCATATTTTAATGGATGGAATAAATATTGTTCATGTAGGTGATTTGGGGCATGTTTTAACTGATGAGCAGGCAAGTGCTATTGATAATACTGACATTTTGATGATTCCAGTAGGCGGTAAATATAGTCTTGATGTGGAAATGGCAGCTAAGGTTGTAGCAGGACTTGAACCCAGAATTGTCATCCCGATGCACTACCAACTACCTGGTATGAAAATTGAATTGGGTGGGGTGGAACCTTTTCTAAAAGAGATGGGAGCAGAAAATGTGGCTCCAATACCAAAATTGACTATTACTCGCGACAAACTGCCAGAAGAAACCACAGTGGTGGTATTAAACAAAAATTAAAACTAATAATTTGTACATTTCTCTAATATGGCACAAGTAAATAAACTTCCACCTCAAAACATTGAAGCTGAACAGTCCCTTTTGGGGGCACTTTTAATTGATAAGGACGCCATTATCCGCATAGCTGAAATGTTGAGCCCCCTTCATTTTTACCGAACCGAACAACATGGCAAAATTTTTGAGGCTATTTTAAACCTGTTTGAAAAAAGAGAACCAATTGATTTGGTAACTGTGACAGAAAAATTAAAGCAGGCAGATGCTTTGGATTTGGCAGGTGGACCAGCATATCTGACAACATTAGTTAACACCGTTCCCACTGCTGCTCATGTTGAGCATTATGCCAGGATTATTAAAGAACATGCTGTCAGAAGAAGTTTGATTACCCAGGCCACAAGATTAGTGGAAACCGCTTACGATGAATCAGTTCCTTTAGATACAATTTTAGAAAACGCCGAACAAGGTATTTTTGCTATCTCCCAACAAAATTTAAAACGGGACTTTATCCCTTTGAAAGACCTGCTGACAATATCTTTTGAAAGATTAGATGAGTTGCAAAAAACTTCAGGAAAATTGCGTGGTGTGCCCACCGGTTTTCGGGATTTAGACAATAAATTGGCTGGTATGCAGGAATCAAACTTGATTATTTTTGCTGCCCGTCCGGGACAAGGAAAAACTTCATTTGTGTTAAATGTGGCAGAATATGTGGCAGTAAAAGCAGGATTGCCGGTTGGAATTTTCTCCTTGGAAATGTCCCAAGAAGAGTTGGTAGATAGAATTATTGTCTCCAAAGCTGAAATTGATGCCTGGAAGCTAAAAACTGGCAGGTTGGATGATGCTGATTTTGATCGGATCTCCCATGCCTATGGAGAGTTGGCAGAAGCTCCACTGTTTATTGATGATACACCAGGACTTTCTTTGGCAGAAATTAGAACCAAAGCCCGCAGGCTTCAGATGGAGCATGGATTAAAGCTTTTAGTTGTTGATTATTTACAACTTGTTCATGGTAGAAACTTAGAAAATAGGGTTCAAGAGGTATCAGAAATTTCCCAAGGTCTTAAGAATTTAGCCAGAGAATTAAAAATCCCAGTGATAGCGGTGTCACAGCTATCCAGGGCAGTAGAAGCAAGAGGTACCAGAAAGCCTCAACTGGCGGATCTTCGGGAATCTGGGGCAATTGAGCAGGATGCCGATGTAGTGATGTTTATCTACAGAGAAGACCCGGAAAATATGAAGGATGTAACATTGGATATTCAAAAACACAGAAATGGTCCAACAGGGGAAATTAAAATGATGTTTGTTCCAGAAAGGGTTAAATTTTATGGTATGGAAAAACAACGGGGCAGACCAGCTAAGGAAGAAGTGGAACAACTAGCCAAAGCAGCATAAAAATATTAAAGAGGGGGGAGATTAAGTTTAGTTTCAACTCTTTGTAATCTTTTTTCATTTTTGTCACGCTCTTCTTCGATCTTTTCTGCGAATTCCATAACTCCATCTATTTTTTCTTCTAATTTTTCCAACCTTTTATTTACTGTGCTTTTTAAACTATTCACTTTAGTATCTAAGTTATCTACCTTAGTATCTAAGTTATCTACCTTGCTCTCTAGGCTGGTTACCCTAGATGTCAGATGATTTAATTCTTTTTTTGTAGCAAGGTTAGACAAATCGTCTTTTGTAACTAAAGTAGCTAAGTCATCTTTAGTGGCAAAAACTTGAGCTAATTTTTTGATATCACTCGTGGTTAACATAGTGTTTTTAATATAGCAGTTTGGATAAGACGGGTAAATAGACATTAAAGTGAACAAACCATTTCATTTCGATCCATATTGACTCATTAACCCAATTACTTCTTCATCTGTAACTTGGGGGAAATTTTTATAGTAGGCTCCAACTGATCCCAAAAAATCTGTTGGCTCATCAAGTGCTATTACCTCATCTACTTTTAACCTTAAGTTTTGGGCTATGTCTTGAGGTATTATTGGTGCAGCTACCACAATTTTTTTAGGGTTTTGATGTTTAGTTTCTAAAATAGCTGCTTCTATTGTGAGCCCTGTAGCAATTCCATCATCTACTAAAATGGCAATTTTCCCAAGGCAAAGACGTGATGTTTTTCCTGCCAAATAAAGTTTTCGCCTTCTTCTTGCTTCCTCCCTTTGCCTCCCTGCTTCTTGATAAAACCACGCTTTGTCCACTTTTGCCACTTCCTCTTCATTTATTACCATATGAGCATTTTCACTTGTTGCAGCAATGGCATATTCGGGCTGGTTGGGATGGCCAATTTTTCTGATAATTACTGCGTCCAGGCAAAGATTAAGTTTTTTGGCAATTTCTGCCCCAATTACCACACCGCCCCGGGGTAGAGCATAAATGATTGCATCTTGCCCCTGGTATTTTTTCAAAACTTCAGCCATCTTTTGCCCGGCTTGGACCCTGTCTTTAAAAACCATTTTGTTAATGGTATTGCTAAATAGGATTTAGTTCAATAAAAGGGATTACAAAGTGTGCCGAAGGTGGGAGTCGAACCCACATGATCTTGCGATCACAGGTTTTTGAGACCTGCGTGTCTACCATTCCACCACTT
>CAZZHC010000027.1:0-6324 GCA_964653745.1 uncultured Gammaproteobacteria bacterium | reverse complement strand
TTAGTAAAGTAATACCCCGTTCTAAAAAAGGGATGGCTATTTTGGGAGCAACCCTACTTTTAGTAGTGCTGGTTGGCACTGCTTTTTCTTATCAGCAAAAGAAAAATAATGAGGCTCAAAATACCTTAAATCATACCCTGGATCAAGCTAAAGATGCTCTAAACCAGGCTAGGGCGAGTAAAGATAGTGATTTGCCTGCTGCTTTGGCTAGCTTAAATCAGGCTCAAGAGTTAATAAACCAAGTTTTAAAAACTAAACCCCAAGATAAAACTGCCCAGGATTTAAAAAAGCAAATTGATGAGGCCAGGCCAGAAATTTTAAAAACTTACCAGGTAGCAGATTTTCCTTTATGGCTGGATTTGGGTTTAATTAAACCCGATTTTACCACCAACCAGTTATCTTTGTCTCGCAATAAACTACTCCTTTTAGATCAACAAAAAAAGACTTTAGTTAAAATTGATCTAACCAGCAAGGCCCAACAAATTTTAGCTGGAGCAGATAAAATAGGATCAGCCAGCTTGGCCTCATTAAATGGGGCTACCTCTTGGGTATTTACCCAAGATAAAGGGGTGCTAAAAATTGAAGGGGATAAAACAAATCCCACAGTGGCAGTAAAGACTGATGATGAATGGGGGAAGATTGTTGATCTTTATGGTTTTGCCGGTAATGTTTATCTTTTGGATAGTGATAAAAACCAAGTATGGAAATATGTTCCAGTTGAGGCAGGATATTCTGATAAACAGTCCTATTTTAAAGCAGATAGTAAAGTAGATTTATCTGCTGCTAAAAAAATGGAGATTGATTCTTCAGTTTGGGTGCTCAAGACTGATGGTGGGATTTTAAAATATACTCAAGGGGTGGCTGATTACTTTTCTTTATCAGGTTTAGACAAAGGGGTTAAAGATCCTAAAAGCTTTTTTGTTTCAGATGCAACCGACAATTTATATATTTTGGATAGTGGTAATAATAGATTATTGGTTTTGGATAAAAAGGGGGTTTATAAAACCCAATATCAATCAGCCAAGTTTGGTTCTTTTTCTGATTTAGTGGTAGATGAAAACGGTAAAAAAGTTTATCTTTTAGATGGAAGTAAAATATTTCAAATGGATTTGAAATAGAATTTTTGAAGTGAAAGGTGTGAGGTGGGAAATTGACTTCTTGAAGTCTAGAAATCTAGATATCAAAAATTCAAGATCAAAAATATCTCACTTCTAACGTCAAAATATCTTGTATGAAGATCATAAATGAACAAAGTTCTTTACTCACATGCGTATCGTAAATAAAAAAGCACTACATAACTATCATATTTTAGAAAGCTTAGAAGCTGGAGTGGAGCTTTTGGGTTCAGAAGTCAAATCTATTAGGGCTGGCAGAGTGGAACTGGGCCAGTCTTTTGCTAAAATTTTAAATAATCAAATTTATCTGGTTAATGCCAATATTCCTGCCTACCAAAATGCCCCCATCAAAAATTATGATCCCCAAAGAAGCAGAAGACTGCTTTTACATAGGGGCCAAATTCAAAGTTTAATTGGTAAATTGTCTGCCAAGGGGGCAACACTAGTACCAGTGTCAATTTATGTTAGCCACAATTTAATTAAAGTTCAGCTGGGATTAGCTAAAAGTAAAAAAGAATTTGACAAAAGAAAGGCTATTAAAGAAAAAGACCATGAAAGAAGAATTCAGCAGGAGCTACGCGGTAAAGAGTAGGGAAATTTGCTTCTAGGAGTAAATTCTGCTAAAATACTGACTACGGGGACGTAAAGATTCGACAGGTTTGCACTTTAACAACAGCAAGTCGTTCAGGAAACCTTAAACGTAAAACGTGGTTTCAAAATACAAACGACAAGAATATTGGTCGTTCCTACGGGCAACTAGCCTTCGCTGTAGCCTAAGGGTACTTTAAGATCTTCTTATCTGGTGGAAGCTTAAGGTAGGTACAAAGCCAGGTTGCAGTAATTTGGTTTGATTCAATTAAATTACTCAAGAGTTTGAATCGAGTATTAAATTTCCCGCCGGTAGGTTACATTTAATACTTAAAAATTTGCTGGCTAAGCTTGTAGAAGTTGTTGATTTGAAAATTTGGACAGGGCTCAATGCCCTCGTCTCCACCCATAAAAACCCGCTGAAGCGGGTTTTTTTAGAAACTATGAACTTATTGCTAGATTTAGTCTTTCCCAAATTTTGCGTTGGTTGTGGCAAATTTGGCAGCTATTTTTGCCCAAAATGCGTAGAAAATATTACTCAAACCGAACTTGTTTGTCCAAATTGTGAAAGAGCGGGAATTGGAGGTAAAACTCATCCTTTATGCCAAAGAAAATGTGGTTTAGATGGGCTGTGGAGTTTAGGAATTTACCAAGGCTCACTTAAAAAAGCTATTCAAAAGCTAAAATATAAATTTGTAAAAGATTTAGCTCAAGTTTTAGTGGATTTAATGGTCATTTATTGGGCCAAATATTCTGCCCAATTTTTAACAGAAATTAGAAAAGAGGGGGTTAAAAGTTGGGTAGTGGTACCAGTCCCACTCCATTCTAAAAGACAAAAATGGCGTGGTTTTAACCAATCAGCCTTACTTGGGCAAATATTAGCTCAAAAACTTGGTTTAGATTATCAAGAGGTTTTAAAAAGAGTTCGTTATACCGCTCCCCAAGTTGGTATGGAGGCTTGGAAAAGAAAACAAAATATTAAAAATGCTTTCTCTCTAACTAATCCCTATACCCTAGACTCTAAACCCTGTGTTTTGCTTGTAGATGATGTTTGGACCACCGGTTCAACTCTAAAAGAGTGTGCGTATATTTTAAAAAAGAGTGGAGCCAAAAAAGTCTGGGCAATAACTCTAGCTAGATAGTTCAAGCTGATTTTGGTAAAATGAGCCTATTGGGAGAGTTGCCCGAGTGGTTTAAGGGGACGGTTTGCTAAACCGTTGGCATGAAAGTGTCACACAGGTTCGAATCCTGTACTCTCCGCCCAGACTATACTACAATTGTAATTTTTAGTACTTGACGAAGAAAACCCGAAGATATACAGTTGGTATATGGAGAACTATATTCGCAGGCCGAATACTAAATGCCTTATTTGTGGCAAACTAGTCTACAAGAGGAAGTGTGAGCTTACAAAAAATAATGGGCATGCATTTTGCAGTATGGCATGTTATGGAAAATTTAATAGGAAAGAAAAACCTTGTTTAGTTTGTGGAGCCCCCATTATGGCTCATTTCAATAAAAAAACCTGTAGCAGGGCTTGTGCAAATAAACATAGGGCAGGAATTAAATATAAAATGAACAGACCCCATGACAAGGTTGTTTATCAACAGGGTTTAAAAATGCGGCTTTTGAATATACGGGACAAAAAATGTCAAAGATGCAGCTATAGTACGATAGAAATTTTACAAGTCCATCATAAGGATAAAAATAGAAACAATAATGATTTAAATAATTTGGAATTAGTTTGTCCTAATTGTCACTATGAAGAACATTTTTTGGAAAAAAGCTGGCTAAAAGAGTATAATTTGCATATTACGGGGTGGGGTAGCCAAGTGGTCATACGGCGTCGGTCTTGAAAACCGATTGAGTGCAAGCTCACGTGGGTTCGAATCCCACCCCCACCGCCCGCTACTTTTGTAAGTTATTTACTTGTAATTAAAAGTTATTTGGTTTAAGATAGGATTTGAAATGTGGCCACAACAAATTACTAATTTTTTTAATATTGCTTCTCCTATAATTGGAATTATAGTGATTTGGGAGCTATTTTGGAAATCTTTAGGTCTTTGGCATGCCATCCAAAATAAACAAAGAAACTGGTTTGTGGCCATTTTTATTATCAACACAGCAGGTATTTTACCCATTATTTATCTTCGTTTCTACCAGAAGAAAAAATAAATTTAGTGTATAATTAAATTGAGATCACCAAAGTTAACTTGTGGTGAGCTTGCCGAACCATGCCCAAGTTTTTTACTAAAGAACACGAACCGGAAGAGCAAACTGATCCAGTTAAAACCCTACTTTCTTGGCAAGCTTCAGCCAGACCCTTTCACAAAAAAGATCGATCATATTACACCACCATTGCCATTATTGTAGTTTTACTGGTGCTTATTTCTTTTTTGGCCCATGAGTTTTTACTGATTGGGGTGCTCCTGTCTTTGGCCTTTGTGGCCTATGTTTTAGGTTTTGTTCCCCCAGGGGAGGTGGAATATAAAATTTCTACCCAGGGAATAACTGTGGGGGATCATTTTTACTTTTGGCAAGAGCTTGATAGCTTTTGGTTGGGAGAAAAAGAAGGACATAAAATTTTATATATCTTAACCAATTTGAGGTTTCCCGGACAGTTAATGCTTGTTTTAGGGGATCAAATAGAGGATGGGGAAATTAAAAAAGTGGTGGCCAAATATTTACCATTTCATGAAATTGCTCCCAAAAGTTTAATGGATAAATGGTCAGAAGGCCTGCAAAAGCACTTCCCCTTAGAAAATCCCCACAGGTAGAGGTATAATTCACATGTTGCCCTCGTAGGCTAATGGATAGACCCCGGGATTGCGGATCCCGTGATGTGAGTTCGATTCTCGCCGGGGGCACACTTCAGCTAGTTCAGTGTTTACACTGAGCTTGTCGAAGTGTAAACCGGGTGGGGTGCTTGGAGTGGTTTATAAGCCAGGTTTCGAAAACCTTGGGGGCCGCAAGGCTCACGTGAGTTCGAATCTCACCCCCACCGCTTTTATAAAATAATTTCTTGCAAATTTTCCCTTAAATTGTTACTTTTAAATAGACATGGCACACTTAATTATTGAAGGCGAGAAATGTGACCCGGAGTATTTAGATAATCCAAGACATATCCATAATATTTTAGATAGATTACCACCACTTATTCAGATGCATAAAATTTCAGAACCTCTAGTTTTGCCTTACACAAGCCGTAAACCTGAAGAGTGCGGATGGACTGGTTTGATATTAATTGCTGAAAGTCATATTAGTATACACACATTCCCTTTGGAAGCGTATGTCAATATGGATATTTTCACCTGTAAACCGTTTATTAATTCGGAACAAACATTAAGAATTGCACAAAGGGTGTTTCAAATAGGAGAAATGAGATATCGACTTATGAACCGTGGTATTGAGTATCCTTTTCATATTAGCCAAGCTATACTAGTAGCAACTGGTGAACGTCAAAATCTTATACAAGAACGGGTTGGTGTTAATCAGTTTCAGCGTTTTCCTGCCACTGGCGGATAACCTCTTTTTAAATTTGTCAATATTTCTTGCTTCAAGTAGAATTACATTAAATCTTTGCGCTCGTGGCTCAATGGATAGAGCATCAGATTCCGGATCTGGGGGTTGGGGGTTCGAGTCCCTCCGGGCGCACCCATGAAACGAGAATTTTCTGCTGGTGGAATTATCCTTCGACAAGCTCAGGATAAATTTTTAAAAAAGACCTGGGAAGTTTTATTGACCCAATCTTCTGCCAACCATTATTGGGGTTTTCCCAAAGGAAATGTGGGAGAGGGGGAGAGTATGAAAGAGGCAGCACTTCGGGAAGTTAAAGAAGAAGCCGGGGTTGAGGCAGAAATTATAGAAAAAGTGGGTGATTCTAAATATGTTTACACTCACCCTTGTGATAAGGTGAAAGTTTTTAAGGTAGTAACAATTTATCTGATGAAATATATTTCTGGTGATGTATCAGATCATGATTGGGAAGTTTCTGAAGCTGGCTGGTACTCCCCGGAAGAAGCCCTAAAAACCCTAAGTTTTTCCCAGGATAAGCAGCTGCTTCGCCTCGCGCTAGAGAAAATTAAGTAAAATTGGTACAATTTGCTTCAAGGAGAGGTCGCATAGTGGCCTAGTGCGCGAGCTTGGAAAGCCCGTATACCGCAAGGTATCGAGGGTTCGAATCCCTCCCTCTCCGCTACCTTTTAGTCCACTCTTGTTTTTTGGATTTTTTTGGGATACAATTCGCCTAACAATTCCTTATTGCCACGAGTAACGGGCAAGCAGGTAAATTGACTACTATGGATGATCTAGAACTAATAAAGCAAAAGATCAATATTGTTGATCTGATCCAAGAATATCTTCCCCTAAAAAAAGCTGGTGTAAATTTTAAAGCTCCTTGTCCTTTTCATCAAGAAAAAACTCCCTCTTTTATGGTTTCACCTGAAAGGGGTATTTTCCATTGTTTTGGATGTGGTGTTGGTGGTGATGTGTTCAAATTTTTAATTTTAAAAGAAGGGATAGAGTTTACTGAAGCCTTAGATATTTTAGCCAAAAAGGCTGGGGTTACTTTAAGGGGCAGAAAAACAGCCCAAAAGGATAAAAGAGAGAAATTATTTGATGCTAA
>CAZZHC010000026.1:5299-6673 GCA_964653745.1 uncultured Gammaproteobacteria bacterium | reverse complement strand
TCAACCATTCAGCTTACCCCATCCAGGATATTTGACCACCAAATTTTCAGCCTGGCATCCGGGCATTGATTTGGCTACTGGTCTTGGCACTCCCATTAGACCAATCAGTAGTGGGGTAATAGTTGATACCACTTTGGGTTTTTGGGGTTTGGGACATTCAGTCACCATTCAACATGAGCAAGGTTTTAAGTCAACTTATGGCCACATGGGCAGAATTTTTGTCAAAGTGGGTGATCAAGTTAAGGCTACCTCAATTATTGGTGAGGTGGGTTTAACTGGTCATACCAGTGGTCCACATACCCATTTGGAAATTGCCAAAGATGATAAATATATCGATCCAGAAACAGTTTTACCCAAAATTTCTGACTGGCCAGTAGCAGCTGGACCTGCCCCTCAAGGTCAAGGAAGGGAAAAATCTACCCCTCAACAAAACCCAGCTGATAAATTAGACTTAACAGTTTACAAAACCGTTAAACTACCTCCCCTTCTAAAGTCACCACTGGCCCAGTCCTAACGCCAAGCTGTTCCCTCTCCCTATTAATTAATCTTTCCAAAATATTTTTAAATTCAATCGGATGATCAAGATATTTTAGGGTAATTTCTCCTTTATTCATCCCAGCAGTATTAATAATAACAGTCCCATGATGCATTAGTATTTTATCTAGAAATGGTTGCTCTACCTCAATGTGGGTAATTTTATCAAATAAAGCAGTGGTTAAATTAACGGCAAAAAAACCTTTTTTAATAATAACCCGCCGGGTGGTTAAAAGGTAGCGGTGGGCATGATAGGTAAGAATGGTTTTGGCAAAAGATACAACTAGTGCTGCAACCAGACCAATTATTAGTCCTGTTATTAAGTTAAATTTTAAAAAATATGCCAGGCCCAGACCCATTAGAATAAAAATTATGCCTGGCCAAAGCAATCCCACAATTAATCTAGATCTTAAGTAAACTTTACTCAAACCAGTAGCCAACACCAATTCTTCATCTTCTGCCAAATACTTGGCGAAAGTCTTTTTATCTTCTTCGGGTGCAAACTCTTTGTAGTGCAACTTTGCCATTAAGTTTATAATACTACATTTGATAATTTGAGGTTAGAGATGGGATATTTTAGATCTTGGATTTTTGATATCTAGATTTCTTGATTTCAAGATTTCAAAACCTAACTTCTCACATCCCATTTCAAGAAAGTCTAACTTAATATTCTCCCATGCCGTGGGGAACTGGAGGTGCTGGAGAAGCTGGTTCCGGCTTATCAGAGATTAACACTTGGGTAGTCATCACCATTACTGCAATCGAGGCTCCATTCTGCAGTGCAGAACGGGTGACCTTCACAGGATCAATAATTCCAGCTTTAACTAAATCCTTAACTGT
>CAZZHC010000026.1:0-5289 GCA_964653745.1 uncultured Gammaproteobacteria bacterium | reverse complement strand
AACCACATCTACTCCCATATTGCCATCAGTTTCCAAAACTTTGGCCAAATACACTCCCTCATCTAGACCTGCATTTTTAACCAACCTTCTAAAAGGTTGTTCCACTGCTTTTTTAACAATTGCCACTCCAACTTTTTCTTCACCCTCTAACTTAAGACCAGCTAAAATCTTAACTGCCCGAAGCAAAGCTATTTCTCCCCCAGGCACAATTCCTTCTTCAATAGCAGCCTTGGTGGCAGCCACCGCATCAATCACTCTCTCTTTTTTCTCCTTCATCTCCACTTCTGTAGCAGCCCCAACATTAATCACTGCTACTCCGCCAGTTAATTTTGCCAATCTTTCCTGCAGTTTTTCTTTGTCAAAATCTGAATCAGAATTGTCTAGTTCTTTTCTTATTTGGGCAATTCTGGCCTCAATTTTACCTTTAGAACCTTTACCGTCAACAATTAAAGTTGCATCTTTAGTGGAAGTCACTCTGCCAGCTTTACCTAAATCTTCAATTTCAACTGTTTCAAATTTTCTGCCGGTATCTTCAGAAATAACTGTTCCACCCGTTAAGATGGCAATATCATTTAACATTTCTTTTCTTCGATCTCCAAAGCCTGGAGCGGAAACTGCCAAAACATTAAAAATGCCCCGCAGTTTATTAACGACAAGTGTGGCCAGGGCCTCACCATCAACATCATCAGCAATAATAACCAAGTTTTTCGAAACCTGAACAAATTTTTCCAAGAAAGGTAAAAGTTCCTGCATATTGGAGATTTTTTTATCAGTAATTAGGATATAGGCATCCACAACTTCAGCTTCCATTTTATCGGTGTCAGTCACAAAATAGGGTGAAGCATAACCTTTCTCAAATTCCATCCCCTCTTTATAATCCACACCCATTTCCATGGTTTTACCCTCTTCCACTGTAATTACTCCATCTTTACCCACCCTGGCAATAGCATCAGAAATAATCTTACCAATCTCGTCATCTTGAGCAGAAATAGTTGCTACCTGGGTAATTTCTTCAGGAGTGGTTAATTTTTTACTCATTTTTTTCAATTCTTCCACCAAAGCAGTAACTGCTTTTTCAATACCATGGCGAAGAAGCATTGGGTTTGCTCCAGCCTCAATATTTTTTAGTCCTTCTGCCACAATTGCTTGGGCCAAAATTGTAGCAGTAGTAGTTCCATCTCCTGCTACATCATTGGTTTTGGAGGCTGCCTCTTTAATTAACTGGGCTCCCATATTTTCAAATGGATCTTCAAGTTCAATTTCTTTGGCAACAGTTACTCCATCATGAACAACCTGTGGTGCTCCCCATTTCTTATCCAGGGCTACATTTCTGCCTTTTGGTCCCAAGGTTGCAGCCACAGCATCAGTCAAGGTGTTTATACCATTAAGTAACTTTTCTCTAGCTTCACTATCAAATTTTAATATTTTCGCCATATTTTTATCCTTCTACAATTGCCATCAGATCATCAAATTTCACAAGCTTTAATTCTTTTCCGGAAATTTTGATTTCATCTCCACCCCATTTTTTATAGAAAACCTTATCTCCCACTTTAACCGGAGCTTTAATGGCTTTGCCATTTTCTAAAACTAAATCCTCACCAATTGATAAAACTTGACCCATAGCTGGTTTTTCTTGGGCAGTTTCTGGCAAAATTATACCAGAAGAAGTAGTAGTTTCTGCCAGGGCCGGTTCTACTAACACATAACCTGCCAAGGGTTTAATTGACCCCGATTTAATCGGGGTTGAAGCTTTATCGGTTTGATTTTTTACCTTTTTTACCATATCTTTTACCCTGAACCCTTGAAGGGTTAGCAGTAATGTACTTGGTTTGCTATTTTAAGCAGGATCTTCTTTCTTGTCAAGTCCCGACTCCATTGGGGTCACAAACTTCCCTTGGAGGAGGCCCGCTGTGCTGGAATAATATATCCATCCCGGTAAAGCTCAAGCAAATTTTTATGTCCTAAACCATGCATGGCTTGCCTCACTCCAGCAAACAACATTTTTAAATAATCTGCTCCTGAACCTTTATATGCCACCACCTTTTTTATCCCTTCAGGAAAGCGCTCTGTGGGGCTGATATTACTCACCATATATCTATTACTACCCGCCCTTTCCCTCATCACCTCAGCCGAGCCCATCCCCCGAACAGTTTTGACCATATAGCCACGGGCTGGATCATACTCTGCCCTTATTGGTGACTCATCCAATCCTGCCAACATTGACCCCATCATCACTGCATTTGCCCCCAACATCAAAGCTCCCACAATATGATGCGGTGATTTAATCCCCCCATCAGCAATAATACCCAGATGGCCAAATTTTTTCCGATATACTTTTAAAGCCTGATCTACCTCAAAAATAGCATTAGCCAAAGACCTGCCAATTCCAAGTGATTCAGTGGTGGTACAAACTTCTCCTCCACCAATACCAACCCTAAAGCCGTCAATATATTTTCCTGCTTGTTTCATCACCAAAGTTACCACATCAGCGCTCACCACATTGCCCAAAATTACATCCAAACCTGGAGCATTTTGTTTTACCCACTTGGCAATTTCCAAATGATCACCAAAAATATTTCTGGCATCAATTACCACCCCAGATGCTCCTGCCTCTTTGGCCCTTATAATTCTTTCTTGGGCCAGTTTTAACCTTGATTCAACTGCTACTAAAACCTTTAGTTGTTTATTACCATCTTTAGTAGCCAAGGGGTATCGTTTATCCAAAGATAAATCCCGGTCTGTTACTAGTGCCACAACATGAAATTTACCATCAACAATTGGCAAAATATCAATATTATTGGTTCGAAGAATTAAGTTGGCAGCCTTGATATCATTTTTATCCAAAGTCTTCTTTTTATCTGCCACAATTAGTTTATCTTTGGGAGTCATTACTGCTTCCAATTTTTTATCTAAGTCCTCTTGGTAACGGATATCGTGGCGGGTAATAATCCCCACCATTGGGCTATCCAGTGTTCCATCTTCAGTAATGGGGTAGCTTAAAAAACCTGTTTCTTCCTCCTTTTGAAAAACATCACCCACAGTATTATTTTTTGATAAAACTACCGGGTTTTTAACAAATCCCGCCTCAAAACGCCTGACTTTTTCCACTTCTTTTATTTGGTCTTCGATAGTGGAAAAGTTATAGTGAATAACTCCAATGCCTCCAAATAAAGCCAATAAAATTGCCATTTTATGTTCTGTCACAGTATCCATGGGAGCAGAAACCAGAGGCATTTTTAAGGTGATATTTTTGGTAAGTTTGGTAGACAGGTCAACATCACTCCACTCAAAATTAGGGATTTTTAAAGGAGGGAAAATAATATCATCTAAGGTAAATTCAGTGTTTTTTAAGGAGGGGTGAAGCTTAGCCTTCATGCCCCATTTTATCACAAGACTATCCCATACTAAAAGATATTATTTAATTTGGATGAATAATTTTGAACCAGTTGCGGCGCTAATTTTTTCTAAAAAAGCCACAGATGGATTGGCATTACCCGATTCTAATCTGGCAATGGCTGATTGTTTAGTCCCAATTTTTTGAGCTAACTGTTTTTGAGTCAAACCCTTTTTTATTCGAGCTTCAATCAATTGAGAAATCAGTTGATAACGAGGCTCTAATCTTTTATATTCTTGAGCAACTTTTTTATTTTTGAGCAATTCTTTTTTTAAAACTTGAAGGCTCTTCATATTAGAAGAAATATAACATATATGTTATGTATTGTCAATCTTTAGTTCTTGAATTCTATTAAGAGAAATCGTTATTTCTTTACTCGGCGTTTTTTGTGTTTGTTTTTTAAATATATGAAGTAGATAAATATTTTTCCCAACAAATGTATAAATAATCCTAATTTCTTGTTTCCCTCGAATTCTTAGTTCATAAAGATTACTGGATAATTTTTTAGTATGGGGCATGCCTAAAATTGGGCCATGTTTTTCTAGAAGATTAAGGTGATGTAAAATTTTAGCAACAGTTGGGGACTCACAAGATTTTATAAACTTTTCTATTGGTTTTTCACCCCTTATAGACTGATAAAGTTTAACCACCCAAGCCATTTTATATAGTTATAAATTTATCTCTGTTCCAGTTTTAAATCAAAATCTTCTAATGATACAGCTAGTTTTAATAATTGTTTTTTTAATTTTAAGAAGGGCTTAATTTCTTCTGGCCCAACATAAACCCTGGATCCTATCACACCACCCTGTTTGCTCTCATATTCATTTACTATCACTGTTGTATTATCTAATATAATCAGATCTCCTTTTGGTAATTTAATTCCCTGTTTCACCGCTTTATTTTGATTAATTAAGAAAATTTGCTCTCCCACTTTAGGAATATTAAACGCTTTATACCACTCAATTTCCCATTCTAGGTATGGAGTAAGTGGAAGTTTAACAATATGAATTCTAATTTTTTTGATTCTCTTGGTAGGAGCAAACCAAGGTGTTGTTTGTTTAATCTCCTCTTGTAACAGTTTTAGGCTAGTTGCTTTATCTCCTCGCCTAAAAGCTTTAAGTGATGGACTATTGTCCTCATCCTCATCGCTATAATTTTGTAACACCTCTAATTTGAAATATTCCTTTGTAACACCTTGAAATAATTTATTAAAATACTCATCAAGCTGCTGCCGATTGACCCTTTTCATTTTTTGCTTGGGGTTGGGGTTGGTTTATATTTGTCCAACACTTGTTTAATACCCACTTGAGTGGTTTGGAGGATGTTATTAACATCCTGGCCTTGTAAAACACCATTTACTGCATCAGAATAGAGTTTGATCGTCTCATTATTTAATCCATCATCCCCCATATCAGAATTTAAATGCCAGCTTTTAGCAAAGGGAGCCTGGGTAAGGTAAGCCCCAAAGACTGGATCGGCAGCTTGTAAACTGGCCATATCCTGCCTAGGATAAATTTTACCTATTGCTACTGCTTGTAGTACTTCTGCTGAAGTTAAATATTTAGCAAAATCCCAAGCTTCTTTTTGATGGGTAGATTTTATTGATACAGCTTTGGCCCAAAAAGAGGATAAAGCCACACTTTTTCCAGGTAGCTGGGGCACAGACACCACCCGAAAATGCAAATTGGGGTTACTGGCCATAAAAATGGTGGCTTGCTTAGATGGTCCAAAGTAAAAAGCCAGTCTTCCCTCATTAAACATTTGAGTGGATGTTGGTAGCGTTACATCCCAGGTTTTATTTTTAGGGTCTGTCACAAAACTGGTGTAAAACTGCAGCACTTCTACCCCACTTTGGTTAGCAGGAGTAGCTGGACTACCATTGGGTTGTTGGAAAA
>CAZZHC010000025.1:0-6817 GCA_964653745.1 uncultured Gammaproteobacteria bacterium | reverse complement strand
TTAAAAAAAGAAATGAAAAAGCCACCTCCTTCCAAACACTTCCAGAATTCCTCCAATTGATTTTAGGATGAAATTCTGTTAATCTTCATAAGTCATGATTACAAAAAATATTGTTAAACAGCCAAAATCTGTTACTGAAGTAACCATCACTGTTCCTTGGGCTGATGTTGAGGCAAAGTGGAATGAGACTTTGCAAAAAATGGCCCAGGATGTAGAAATCCCAGGTTTTAGAAAAGGCCAGGCCCCACTTAACATGGTGGAAACAAACTTAGGCTCAAAACTGTTGGATGAATTTTATAAAGTAGTTTTTCCTCAAATGTTAGTCCAGGCTTTGCAAGGAACTAATATTGTCCCAATTGATTATCCGAAATATCAATTAACTTCTTTTACCAAAGGCCAACAACTTTCTTTTAAAGCAACCATCACTGAAAGGCCAGAGGTAAAAGTTGGAGATTATAAAATCATCAAACCACAAAGGCCAGCTGCCAAGCAAGTTACAGATCAAGATGTCGATAAATTAGTTGAGGATTTATTTAAAAGATGGAAAGCCAGAGGTGGCATGCCAGCTGCTTCACAATCAGTTCAGGCTAATCAATCTGGCTCGGTTTCTTTTAATAACCAGCCTCAAGCTTCTGGTTTGGTAGATGCTTCAGGCAATCCTGTTTCTTCCCCCTCCTCCGCTGAAGCTTCGGACGGCAAGCCAGATGATAATTTTGCCAAAGCAGTTGGGGCAGAGAGTTTGGCAGATTTAAAAAGTAAAATAAAAACTGATTTGGAAAATGAGGCCAAGTTTAATAATGAGCTGGATTTTGAAGAATCAATCTTACAAGAAGTTGAAAAAATTACCACTGTTGAAGTCCCGGAAATTTTGATTGAGGATGAGCTAAATAGAATGCTAGTATCCATGCAAAGAAGGGTTTCAGAAATGGGACTTTTATTTGATGAATATTTGAAAGGCCAAGGACAAACTGTTGAGGGTTTGAAAACTCAATGGAGACAACAAGCAGAGAAAAATGTCAGGATGGAGTTAGGTCTTGCTGAAATTGCCAGACAAGAAAAAGTAGAAATTTCAGATCAAGAACTGCAGGCTGAAATTGATAAAATTCAAGATGCCAGAGTGAAAACTCAATTTGAAGCTGAAGAGCCAAGATTACATCTTCGCCACTCACTTCGTCAAATTAGAACCCTAGATCTTCTTAAAACCCTAGTCAAGACCGTCTAATAAGTGGTACAATACCTACTAAGGAGGTGTTTATCTTAGAATGTCAATAATAGTTAGACGTGGTCCCAATGACACCACTGATTCTGTGATTAAAAAATTTCAAAAAAAAGTAGCCCTGGAAAATGTTATTCAAGAATATCGTGACCGAGAATATCATAAAAGCGAATCCGAGAAACGTCAGGAAAGACGGGCGGCCAGGATAAGAAAAATTATGCGCGCTAAAAGCTTTAACGGTTAAATGTTACGAGATACACTGCAATCTGATTTAGCTCAAGCTCAACTGCAAAAAGATACTTTAAAAGTCTCAACCTTGAGGATGCTTTTATCGGAATTAAATTATGCCAAAATTCAAAAAGGTCAAGATTTAACTGACCAAGATGTTGTAGTAGTTGTGCAACGGGAAGTTAAAAAAAGAAAAGAGGCAGCAACTGGTTTTAGACAAGGTGGTAGGGAGGAGCAAGCTCAAAAAGAAGAGCAAGAAGCAAAAATTTTAGTGGCTTATTTGCCAGAGCAGCTATCAGATGAGGAGTTGACTAAAATAGTGGAAGACACTATAACAGAGGTGGGGGCAAATTCCATTGCGGACATGGGGAAAGTAATTGGGGCAGTAATGGGTAAAGTCAGTGGTCAGGTTGAAGGAGCTAGGGTTTCTGCTTTAGTAAAAGAAAAATTGAGTGTTTAATTTATGATAAATGTTATTATTTCTTCTGATCCCAGATATGATATCAATAAGGCTTCTATCCAGGCTGGAGTCTTAAATGTTTTATCCCAACATAAAGTTCGCGGTAGAGTAGAAATTGAGGTCAATATTGTAGGCGACCGCAAGATGCACGAGCTCAATAGAAAATACCGTGGTCTTGATAAAACAACTGATGTTTTATCTTTTGCCTTGGAGGATCCGAGCCCAACCAATTTAAAGCTTTTGCCCCGGGCCGGCTTTGTAGCTGCTCCTGATGGGGTTTTAAGACTGGGATCAATTGTGATCTCCCACCCTCAAGCAGTTGAAGATGCTGCCTTGTCCAGTACTACAGTTGAGGAGGAGATTGTGTTTTTAGTTGAACATGGTACTACCCATCTATTGGGCATTCATCACGATTAATTTTTAAAATATGGTTTTATACAGAAAATATCGTCCAAAATCCTTGGATGAAATTATTGGCCAAGAAGCTGTCAAACAAGCTATTAAGGTAGCTTTTGTTAGTGGTAAATTGGCTCATGCCTATCTTTTTACGGGTCCTCGGGGAACTGGTAAAACTTCCACTGCCAGGATTTTAGCTAAAATGGTTAATTGTTCTGCAGAGCAGAATATACCATGCAATAAATGTGATAGTTGTTTATCGATCACTGATGGCTCTAATTTAGATGTGGTGGAGATGGATGCTGCTTCCAACCGTGGCATTGATGATATTAGAACTTTGCGAGAAAATATCAAACTTTCTCCAACTGCTGCCAAGAAAAAGGTTTACATTATCGATGAGGTTCATATGTTGAGCAATGATGCTTTTAATGCTTTGCTCAAAACCTTGGAAGAACCGCCATCCCATGTTCTATTTGTTCTGGCTACTACTGAAGTTCAAAAAATTCCTGCCACTATTTTATCCCGAGTGACCAGATTTGATTTTAAACAAGCAACTATTGAGGAGCTATTACAGGCTTTAAAAAATGTAGCAAAAGCGGAAAAATTAGAAATTACCGATGAAGCATTATTATCTTTGGCTAAAGTGGCGGGAGGAAGTTTTCGGGATGGAGTTAAATTTTTGGATTTGCTGTCTAGTTTTGGTAAAATTGACCAAAAAGTAGTAGAGGAAAATCTTCGCCGGGGGGTGTTTGAAGAAATTTGTTTAATTTTAGAAAGTATTGCTCAAAAAGATGGAAAAGAAGCATTGTTGAAATTAACGGCTCAACTGGAAATTGGGGCTAATGTTAAAGAGCTTAATCTGGAGATACTAGATATTTTAAGGCAGTTAATTTTTATCAAACATAATTTAGGCCCCAATATTGTTCAACCAGAAGTAGGGGCAGATAAATTTAAACTCCTAGAAAACCTAGCTGATAAATTTGAGCCAGAACAACTCATTACTGTTTTGGATAATTTTCAAAAGAGTTTAGAAAGAAGTAGATATGTCTCAATTGCCACTTTGCCACTGGAAATGGCAGTGGTGGAAAGTTCTACCAGTAAATCATCGGACCAGATGAAATCAGATAAATCAGATAAAACTAGTGAACCAGAAAAATCTGAACCACTGATACACAGACCCACCGATACTCCGGTTTCATCCGATTTATCCGAGTCCTCCAGCTCTTCTGACTTACAAAAGATTCAAGAGAAATGGAGTTATGTCTTGGAAACTGTTAAAGCCTACAACTTCTCTTTAGAGGCTTTGCTTCGTTCTTCCAGGCTGCTTTCTTGTGAAGATGGGATAGTGATGATTGAGGTACCATATTCTTTCCATCAAAGGATTTTAGAAGCTCCTAAATCTAAAGATTTAATTGAATCAATTTTTGCTGATGTGGCAGGAAAACAGATCAAGGTGTCCACTCTTTTGGGACAAAGGCCAGTGAGAGTTGAAGAAATAGCAAATGTGGAAGTGGCAGCTGATGATGATGTTGTAAGACTGGCTGCAGAAATTTTTAGCTCTGATCAAACAAATTAAAAATGTCCAATCTTAAAACCAATGATCCTCAAATTTATAATCTCATAAAACAAGAAGAAAAACGTCAAAGGGATGTTTTGGAAATGATTCCTTCGGAAAATTATGCCTCAAAGGCTGTAATGGAAGCTATGGGAACAGTATTAGGCAATAAATATTCTGAAGGTTATCCTAAAAGACGTTATTATCAGGGCAACGAAGTAATTGACTCTATTGAGCAACTAGCCCAAGAAAGGGCTAAAAAACTTTTTAGTGTGCCTTATGTTAATGTCCAACCCCATTCTGGCTCTCCAGCTAATTTGGCGGTATATTTTGCTATCCTTGAACCCCTTAAAGGAAAAATCATGGGGTTATCCCTGGCTTTTGGAGGACATTTAACTCATGGCCAACCAGTTTCTGCCACAGGTAAATTTTTCAAATCAGTTCAATATACTTTAGGAAAAGATGGATGTCTTGATTATGAAGCAATTGAAAAACAAGCAGAAAAAGAAAAACCTGATATTATTGTTTGTGGGTTTACAGCATATCCTCGGACTATTGATTTTAAACGGTTTGCCCAAATTGCAGATAAAGTTGGAGCTTATCTTCTGGCAGATACCTCCCACATTACTGGTTTAATCATTGCTGGTGTTCATCCCAGCCCTACTGCCTATGCCCATATTGTTACAACCACCACCCATAAAACTTTAAGAGGACCAAGAGGAGCAATGATTATGGTAACTGAAAAAGGTTTGAAAAAAAATCCAGATTTACCAAAGTTGATTGACAGTGCCATTATCCCAGGGCTTCAGGGTGGTCCTCATGATAATCAAACAGCAGCAATCGCAGTTGCCCTAAAAGAGGCATCAACCACATCATTTAAAACATACGGACAGCAAATAGTAAAAAATGCTAAAGTCTTAGCAGCAGAACTTATTATACATGGTTTTGATTTAGTTAGTGGGGGAACAGAAAATCATTTGTTACTGGTAGACCTTCAAAGTAAAAATGTTAATGGGGCTGTAGCAGCTTTAGCACTAGAAACTGCAGGAATTGTGGTTAATAAAAATGCGGTGCCAAATGATCCAATGCCACCGTTTTATCCCTCTGGTATAAGATTGGGTACACCAGCAATTACCACCAGGGGGATGAAAGAAAAAGATATGATCAAAGTGGCCAAGTGGATTAAAGAAGCAGTTGAAGAAGTACAAAATGAACAGTTACCAAAAGAGAAAGAGAAAAGAAGCGAATATTGGAAAATATTTCGTAGCAGAGTTGTTAAAAATAAAAAGCTGTTGGCAATTTCCAAACAAGTCAAAACTTTTTGCTTCAAATTTCCAGTGCCATAAATTATGATTATTGATGGGAAAAAGTTAAGCTTAGAACATGAACAAAAGCTAAAAGAAAAAATAAAAACTTTATCTAAAACACCTCATGTTGTAAGTTTTTTAATTGGCCAAGATCCAGCTTCTATTTTATATTCCAACATGAAGCAGAAAAAAGCAAAAGAATTGGGGATAGATTTTCAAATTAGACAAATTTCCCCTGATATTTCTTTTGAACAAATAGTTTTGGAAATTAATAAATTAAACCATGATGAAAATATGGATGGAATTATGATTCAACTACCTTTGCCACAGGAATTTTTGAAAGACCACCAGACAGAAGAGCTTTTGGAAAAAATTGATCCCTTAAAAGATATTGATGGGTTAACTGGCAAGGGCCCATTTTTATCAGCCACAGCAGGGGCGGTGCTATCAATTTTGAAAGATGAAGGAATTACTTTGGTTGGTAAAAAGATAGTGGTAGTAGGAGCAAAGGGGGAAATAGGCAAAGAGTTGATGAAAATTTTAGAAAGAAAAGGAGTTGATGTTTTGGGAATAGATAAAGAAACTTCAGATCTTTCTCAAGTTACCAGGCAAGCAGATTTATTAATTTCTACCACAGGGATCCCAGGACTGATCAAAGGAGAAATGATAAAAGATGGGGCAGTGGTAATTGATGTAGGAATTTCCAAAATAGCAGAAAAAGTAGCAGGAGATGTTGATTTTGAAAGTGTGTCTAAAAAAGCATCTAAAATTAGCCCAGTTCCAGGGGGAGTTGGACCTATGACCATTATAACTTTGATGGAAAATGTGGTAAAATCAGTGGAAAGGAATTAAAAACGTGGGAATGTTTGATAATCTAAAACAATTAGGAGACCTTAAAAAAATGCGTAGCCAAGCCATGGAAGTTCAAAAAAGGCTTGGAGCTATTAAAATCACAGTGGAACACAAAGGGGTAATTGTGGTGATGACTGGTGATCAAAAAGTGGTCTCAATCTCCGGTGAGAATAATTTGGAAAAAGTCACTGAAGCAGTTAATGAAGCTTTAAAACAATCTCAAAAAGTAGCAGCTGAAGAAATGAAAGATTTAATGGGCGGTATGCCAGGTATGTGACGAACGCAGTCGATGGATCTATGCTACAATTAGCCTTGCAATGGCTACGATTCCCAAAGTGGTACAAAATTTAATTGAGGCTTTTGAAAGACTGCCTGGTATTGGACCCAAAACTGCCCAAAGATTAACTTATTATCTTTTACATGCCCCAAAAGAAGAAGCAGAAGCCTTAGCCAGATCTGCTTTAGATCTGAAAGAAAAAACTGTAATTTGTGAAGTTTGTTTTAATATTTCAGAAACCACCCCTTGTTCAATCTGCAATGATTCTTCTCGGGATAAATCAACCATTGCTGTGGTAGAAGATCCTTTGGATGTTTTGGCTTTAGAAAAAGCAAATTTTTCTGGGCTTTATCATGTCTTGCATGGAGTTATTTCTCCTTTGGAAAATATTGGGCCAGAAGAAATTCACATTAAAGAACTTTTACCAAGGTTAAAAGGTCAAGAAGTCAAGGAAATAATTTTGGCAACTAATCCCACGATGGAGGGGGAAGCTACAGCAATGTATATTGACAGAGTAATTTCTCCT
>CAZZHC010000024.1:717-7116 GCA_964653745.1 uncultured Gammaproteobacteria bacterium | reverse complement strand
CGGCGACCACCCTGCTCTGTGCTGTCTGGACTTTCCTCTCCGACATAACGTCGGAGCATCATCCAACTTCCTAGGCTTATTTATTATAACCAAAATTCCGAGTGAAATCAAATTTACTCTAGGATGTGGCTGGCTTTAAAACTTCTTGTAAAATAACCTGGATTACCACTGCAATCGGTACTGCCAAAAGTGCTCCACCAATCCCCAGCAGCCTTCCCCCAACTGTAATGGCCAAAATAACCAATAGTGGATTTAACCCCACCGCTCGTTTCATAACCTGTGGAACAATTAAATGACCTTCAAGTTGTTGTACTGCTAAATAAAGGCCGGCCACTAAAGCGGCTGTAACTGGAGAAATAGTAAAACCAATAAGCACCGCAGGGATAGCTGCAATAATTGGACCAATAATTGGCACTACTTCCAAAAGCCCGGCAATAAGCGCCAAAGGCAGTGCAAATTCAATACCTAAAATTATCAGCCCCAAATAAACCAATATTCCCACTATTACAGAAAGAATTATTTGACCTCGAAGCCATGCTCCTAATTTCTCCTCAATTATTTGCAAAAGTTTTTTAGCCCGATCTTGCTGGTGTAACAGCAGTGTAGTTGCCTTTTGTTCAATTCTTTCCCGATCAAGCAGTAGATAAAAAGTAATTACTATCACGCTAATAAATCCAAGCAGGTTTTCAAATAAAGTCAGAGTAAAATTAATAGCCTGACGGGAAAAGTTGGATAGTTCTTCCTGGATCAATGATTGATCAATAAAACCCGTAGTAGACAAATATCCTAAAGCATCAACTAATTTTTGGGAAAGATTAGAAGTTTGAGTAGCAAAAGGGGTAAAACCAGCAGTCATAATTCCAATTAATACACCAAATACCACCAGAAAAGTTAGTAAAATAGATAAAGGCCTAGGAATTTTCCACTTAACTAATTTATCAACCAAAGGGGCCAAAGCTGACATAAAAATAAAAGCCACAAAAACTAGCAAAATAATGTCTTTGATTAGAAATAAAATCCAAAGCCCTAATAAAAAGGCTGTGATAAAAAAGACTGTTTTAGACGAGATATCAATTCTTCTTGTCATCTCCTGCATGGTACCATGAAGTTACTGCTTTTTCCACTTTTTCAGACATATCCAAAGTAGATATATTAAACCATAAAACATCCTTTTCTTTTTTAAACCAGGTTTGCTGTCTTTTAGCATACTGATGAATTTTAGTGCTTAAAATTTTAGTAAACTGTTCCTGATTAATTTTTCCTTCCAGTAAATCCGCCAAAATACCATACTCAAGTCCCAACTGCCTCATTCTTTTAAGAGTCAGTCCTTTTTGACGTAGAGTTTTTCCCTCTTTTATTAATCCTTGATCAATTTGAGCAATTAAACGGCGGTCAATTTTTTCATATAAAACCTGTCGGGGAGCAGTCAGTCCAATTTTTAAAACATTATATTTATCATTTATCATCTTTCTCTTATTACGTGGTCGCATGTATGGATACATATGTATAAGTTCAATGGAGCGCAAGATGCGACGTTTATTATTTCTATCGGAATTATTTAATTTTTTCCAAGTAGTGGGGGAGAGTAGTTGCAATTTATTTTGGAGCTTTTCTAAAGATAACTTCTCAAGCTCCCCTCTTAATTTTTGATCAACTGGAATTTCTAAATTAGGTAGCCCTTCTAAAAGTGCTTTTAAATATAAACCAGTTCCACCCACAATAATTGGTAATTTTTTTCTTCTTAAAATATCCTCTACTACCTGCTCTGATTTTTTAACATAATCTTTAACAGTAAATTGGATTTTGGGATCTGCCACATCATACATATGAACTGGTATCTCATCTATTTCCCACTTTTGATTCTTAATTTTAAATTTTGCATTTTTACTTGGCATTTTACCTGTACCAACATTAAGGCCTTGATAAACTTGTCTGGAATCACAGGCTACTAACTCTCCATCAAAAATTTTGGCCAAAGACAGAGCCAAATCAGTTTTACCAGTGGCAGTTGGTCCGAGTATTACCAACATTTTTTTCATAGTGAGATTTTATTCAACTTTACCGAAGATCCAAGGGGTTTTGGTTTTAAATTTCCGGTTTTGCCCTCTTTCTTCATCCAACAACTTTCTTAAACTTCCCTTTTCAATCATCCGGGCAACTCTTACCACAGTATCTGTTCCCACTTTAACCTGGGTTGCCACTTTTCTAATTGATAAACCATCTTCCAGAAGGTGGATAATTTGCCAGCGGTTTTTTAACATTCTGGCTTCAGAAGGGGTTAAAAGTTCCCTTAAAATTTGCTCTGGGATTTGGACATTTTTATCAATCTTTGGTTTTGCCATGTATGGATACATGGTAGGATAAATCGGGTAGAGAAGTCAATGTTGACTTTGAAAATAAAACTTATGATACTGATTACAGTGGTTAAATTTATATCTTGTAAAGTCCGTCTGCTTTTAATTATTCTAATACCCTCTTTAGTGTTAACGTCGGTAATTTTTAGCTTTCCCGCACCAGTAAATGCTGCAAATATTCCTCACAATATTACCCCTGCCATACCCGTTACCCCATCTTCAACAGGAGCAACATTTTTTACTACCAATCTCACTGTTAATTACCAATCGGGAAATATTATTTTAAGTAGCCAACCAAATGGGACTGGCAATGTTCAGGTAGATGATGGGCTCGATATCACTGTTACCAGACCTGACGGTACAACTATCTCTGCTACCAAAACTTACCACTCAAACTGCATGTATTTAGTGCCATCCTCACCCCAAGATTTTACCAATTTATTTTTACCAGGAGAGAATAAAATTAGCATTAGACTATATGATATTTGTGGTGGTGATACTTCTAGCACCCCACTTTATCTAGTTAATACCAATGCCATTACCAAAACTCCAGTAGTTTTCATCCCAGGCATTGGTGGATCAGAATTAAAAAGTAACCAAACTTTTACCTCTAATATTAAAGATTGTAATCTTGATCCGGCACTAACATATCAAGCAGATGAAGTGGTGTGGGTGAATATCATTAAAGCGGGACTTTCTATTTGTGATGATTATTTTGATGTTTTAAAACTCAAGGCTGATGGTCAAACTCCAGAATATCCTCAAATTGTCTTAAATAATAAAATCTTTCAAGGCTCTTATGGAGATACTATTAAATTCTTTACAGATAATGGCTACGAATTGGGTAAAACTTTATTTTTGTTTCCCTATGATTGGAGAAAAGATATCAGTTTAACCACTGCACCCCTAGATGAATTAATTGGTTCAATTAAACAACAAACAGGAAGTTCTAAAGTCGATATTGTTGCTCACTCCATGGGAGGCTTAGTTGCTAGAAATTATATTAATGATGCCGGTAAGGCCCAAAATGTCAGAAAACTGGTAACTTTAGGAGCTCCTTATTTAGGAGCAACAGAATTTATCAGGAGGTTAGTTTACGGAGCATGCTTAACACCTCTTCCTATTAATACCGGTCTGCTATGTTTAGGTTTAGCCCCTTCCGAAGTGAAAGATGTAGTTCAAAATATGATTAGCGGTTTCGAGCTTTCGCCGTCTAAAAAATATTTTGAATTCTATAATAATTCTGATAATTTTCATCCTTATCCGTTCAGAGATGATATAGATGTTGATAACAACAGCGTCATTGGCCCGTTAAATTACGGTCAGATTAAAACACTGTTTAACAATTTAGGTCACAACACTGCTCTTTTTACTCCGGCCGAAACTTTTCATAATTTAGATAATTCTTTACCTGAAACCAATGGGGTTGAAGTCAGCATTATTGCCGGGTCCGGTCAACCTACTCTTGGCCAAATTATTGAAAAATATGCTGTTAATTTTGCCGGTATTAAAATCCCCCACAAAGATATGTTAAAAATTAACGGCGATGAAACCGTACCACTGTTTAGTGCCTCGCTTAATGATCCAACGTCCGGACTATCTTTAACCGGTCCAGCCAAGGTCTACTACACCAAACAGACTCATGGCAGCTTAGTATCAAACGGACCAGCCATGGATCTGGTTAAAAATATTTTAAATAACGACAACAGCTTACCTAATGAAGTCTCGGATAAACCATACTCTTTTAACGGTGATCTCCTATCCGTTCATTCTCCTGTTAATATCCATGTTTATGATGAAAACGGCAACCACACTGGGCTACTTGCCAATGGTGATTTTGAAGCAAATATCCCTGGTAGTTATTATGATAGCCTGGATGACGCTAAATTTATTTGGCTCCCAAGCAGTGGGGTTTATACTATAAAATTTGAAGCAACAGATGCGGGCAGTTTTGATTTTAAAATTAAGGGTTTTGTAAATGACGAAAACAATCAAGCTATTTTATATAATGATATCCCGTTAACTACTGATACCAAAGCAGAAACCGTTTTTGATACTATCTCTCCTCAATCACCAATCTTACAGGTTGATACTGATGGCAACGGGACTCCAGATTTATCAAAAAATGCCGATGTTAAGCTAATAGGAGATGCCGCCCATGACCAAATTCCTCCCCAAACCCAAATTGCCTTAAACGGCACCGTTGGTACCAATAATTGGTATACAAGTGATGTAACAGTAACCCTCACGGCCTCCGATAATGGAAACTCGGGGTTAGAAAAAATTGAATACTCTTTGGATAATGGCCAAACAGTTGAAACTTACACCAATCCGTTTATTATTTCTTCAGAAGGACTCAATAAACTAAAGGTAAAATCTACCGATAAGGCTGGTAATGAAGAAATTCTGCAAGAAGTAGAGATTAAAATTGACAAAACTCCCCCGGAAGCAAAAGTTTCTTTTAACTTACAAACTCAAAAGCTGGATGTTACTGCAGTTGATAATTTAACAACTAGCAAAACAAATCATATACTGGTCAACGAGGTTATTTTCATTGATGACGCCGGGAATACTACTAAACTATATCTTGACCCAGGGGCGACGGTGGAAAACTTGGACCAATTGGCGATCAGAAATATTCTCTACAATACTGGTTTATCTGTGATATTACCGACAAATGGGATCAATACCAAATTTACTTTAGACAAAAGAACCAATAAACCAAAAGAATTTATACAAGAAGTTCAAATTGAGAACCAAATAGCAATGACGGCAACATATAACGCTAAAAACAATCAGACTGAAATACAAATTCAAAAAGAAAAAAAAAAAAAAAGTAAAAAAATTGAAAAAGAAAAAAATAACGATAAAAACAATCAGAAAAAAAAAAAAAAAAAAAAAGCAGGAGGAGAAAAAAGTAAAAAAATTGAAAACGGAATAGTTATTCTACAACTTCTAACTAATAAAGGAAAATTAGAAGTTAAATATTAATTTATTTCTAACGCACCTTAAAAAATATTTTCCAGAGAATAAATAAAACAATAAACCAGAAGATAATATTTGCTACAAAATACAGATATTTATTACTGTCTGCGCAAAGTGCAATTGGGTAACCAGTAACTGAACAAGATCCTCCAAAAAATGAATAGCTAATTCCACCTTTTACATATAACTCGACCAAGGCTTGAACAATTGTAGAAACAAACCACACCAACACACTTAATATCAAGATTATGACAAAAGACTTTTTGGTCATTAAATTTACATTATCACTTAGTGTAATAGTTTGGCAACAAAGAAATTATTTAATCTGTCTCTTTAAGGTCTTGCCTGCAGCAAAACCCGGAGTTTTTTTACGTTTTTGCGAAGCAAAAAGGAAAGAAAACCTACTTTATTATCCTCTTTAAGGTCTTACCTGCTGTAAATCCCGGAGTTTTTTTATTAGGGATTTGAATTGTTTCCCCGGTATGAGGATTTCTACCACGTCTTGCTACCCTTGATCTAACTAAAAAAGTTCCAAATCCAGAAACCACCACTTTTTCTCCCCTTACCAGGGCATCTTTGATTAAATTAAAAGTGGCGTTAACGGCATCATCAGCAGCTCTTTTGGTTAGTGAAGATTTTTTAGCGACCTTTTCAATCAGCTCGTGCTTTGTCATAGTCCAAACATAACATGAGTTTGGCCTTTTGTAAAGGCCCTTTTAAACGGTCATCGTATATTCTGTGGATCTTACTTCTCTGATGGCTGTAACTTTAACCTGGCCTGGCACCATAACCTCTTTGGAAATCCGGTCTGCAATATCATGGGTCAGTTTTGGCAACTCTTCATCAGAAATTTTATCAGGAAAAACTATAACCCTTACCTCACGTCCTGCAGAAACTGCAAAAGCCTTATCTACCCCCTCATATGAAGTAGCAATTTTTTCAATATCAGCAATTCTTTTAATATAATCCTCAACATCTTCTCTCCTTGCCCCAGGCCTTGCCCCTGAAATTGCATCAGCAATATAGCAAATAATTGATTCTACAGCTGAAAATGGTTTAT
>CAZZHC010000024.1:0-707 GCA_964653745.1 uncultured Gammaproteobacteria bacterium | reverse complement strand
TCCGGCATCCCATATTTTTTAGCAACAGCTACACCTTTTTCAACATGAGTTCCTTCATCATCTGCCACTACTTTCCCAATGTCATGAAGTAGGCATCCAAGCCTTACCACATTAACATTTGCCCCCAACATTTTAGAAAGAGCTATCCCGATTCTGGTTTCTTCCAAAGTATGTTGGATCATATTTTGCCCATAAGAATATCTATATTTAAATCTTCCCAAAAGTTCCACTAACTCTTTGGGCAAATTATATACTCCCACCTCATGAGCCAACCCTTCACCTGCTTGAAACATCACTTTCTCAATATCATCCTTAGTTCTTTCCACCACCTCTTCAATTCTTTCTGGCTGAATTCTTCCATCTGCCATCAGTTTTTCCAAAGATACTTTGGCAATTTCCCGCCTCACTGGATCAAAAGAGGATAAAATCAAAACTCCCGGTGTTTCATCCATGAGTACATCCACTCCGGTAGCATTTTCAAAAGCCCTAACATTTCTTCCTTCTTTACCAATAATCCGACCTTTCATTTCCTCATCGGGAAGCTTTACTTGAGAAGTAGTAAACTCGGATACATAATCAGTTGCTCCATGTAACATAGCTTCTGCCAAAATTTCTCTGGCTTTTTCATCAGCCTGGAGTTTAATTTCTTCCTCTGCTTCTCTGATTTTTTTAGAAATTTCAGAAGCCAATTCTTTTTCGACATTTTC
>CAZZHC010000023.1:0-7244 GCA_964653745.1 uncultured Gammaproteobacteria bacterium | reverse complement strand
AACTTTAGATCAGGCCCTAAACATATATACAGGAGCAATTTTAGTCGGGGAAAGCGATATTCTGTCAGCCTCAAAATTTATAGTATCAAATCATCAAGCAGAGATTGATAAAGTAAATTTTAAAGATAAAACAGTTTTATGGATGAGTATTAATGGGTCCAGGGTATTTGAAAAAGCTATTGAACTGGGCCACACAGGAGAAGTTTTATCAGGAGCATTTTGTAATAGCAAGGCCTTAGTAGATTATATCCAAGCAAAAAGAATAAATAATATTTGTATAATTATGGCAGGGAATCATCTTAAGGAAGCAATAGAAGATAAGATTGGCGGAGAGGTGTTAAAGAAAAAATTATTGGGTCAGCCAATAAATTGGGGACAAGTTCAAGAACAAGTTAAAAAAGCAATTGCCAAGGAAGATCTACCATATGTTACCCAAATGATTAATCAATTTCAAATAGTCCCAAAATGTTTTAAAAATAAAAATGGCTTTTTAGAAATAGCTAAAGCCTCTTGAGTAATTTAGCAATTTTTTGGTGGGACTTCCAACCAATTTTAGGCAGGTTATTTATTGAAAACCACCCCATATCTTGATTTTCTTCAATATCAGCAATTTTGGCTTGACTATTTGAACTCAAACTAGCTTTATAAAAGATCGCTAAATGTCCAGGTTGTCTAGGATCATCTTCTACCTGTAAAATATTAATTATTTTAAGGTCTTTTACTTTATATCCAGTTTCTTCTAAAACTTCTCTTGCTGCAGTTTCAGATGGATGTTCTCCATAATCAGAAAAACCAGCTGGAAACATCCAAGTCCCTTTATGGGGTTTCCTATTTCTTTGTACCAGTAACACTTTATTATCTTGACAGATAACTACTGCAGCAGATGTAGCAACATGAGGGAAATATGTCCAGTTATCATTTGGACAAAATTTTCTTTTTTTACCATCTACCTTGATGTTTTTCAATTGCTGGCCACAAAAAGGACAAAACTTATAGTTGGGTATGTTAAGTTCTAGCATTTAGTCAAATTATATACCTGTTTACCTAATTTGATATTTTTTGACTAACTTGATTTAGATTGACAATAATTTTTACACGCCATAAACTTAGATTTATTATGGATGATAATTTTAAAAAGGATTTAATTGAACTTTTAGATGCCCAGTTTGAAACAAAATTTATCAGGCTGTTTAACCAGGGTTTTAAAGAACTGGTTCTTCCTGAAATAGAAGAATTAAGAGATGATATACATGAAGTCAAAAAATCTGTTGATAAATTAGAGGCGCGGGTAGATCAAATGGACCGTAAATCAGATGTGATGAATGCTAAATATTTGGATCATGATAAGAGGATAAAAGATATTGAGGCTGTTCCTGTTATAGCTCATCACATCAAAAGATAAAAGTTTCCTCGGGGTATTGATTTATTCATTTTTATGATGTTACTATATCCCTAGTGGGGGGATTTGAAAGGGGGTGAAATGTAAATGAAACAACAATTTCTTATTCCCAATGCTTTGGCTTTAACTACAGCTATTGTTTATATAGCGTGTAGAATTTTAGTAGGCCTGTTTCCTGGTGCCTCTTTGGCTATCGCTAATTCTTGGTTCCACGGTATAGCGTTTAGTCCGGCACAGCCCGGGAGTTTAAATCTGTCATCATTTATTTTGGGTCTTATTTCATCAATAATTGTAGCTTGGCTCATTGGGTATCTTTTTGTCAAAGTCCATCAACTACTATCCAAGTGAAAAATGCTATGATATTACCTTATGCAGGTAGTAAATCTAATTGTTGGACCGGTTAGAACCAATTGTTATTTGTTAAAATCAGGTGATGAGATTGGAATTGTAGATGGTGGAGGAGATGATGAGAAAATTTTGCAGGCTATCAAAGATTTAGGGGGTAAACCTGTTTGGGTAGCAGCTACCCATGGTCATTTTGATCATTTAATTTCTGCCCCTGTGTTGGTAAAAACTTTTAATATTCCTTTTTATCTTCACCCAGATGATCAATTTTTATTGGAAAGAGCAGAAGAAAGTGCTCAAAAGTATGCTGGGATGACAGTAAATTTAAAAAACCTAAAAGCTTTGCCTTTAAAAGAAGGGATGGAACTTAAGATTGGAAAAGACAATTTAGTAGTTTGGGAAACACCGGGGCACACACCGGGTGGGGTAAGTTTCTACTTTGATCAAAAGAGAGACTTTGATACAGAGAAAATGATTTTTTGTGGAGATGTGGTTTTTACCAAAGGGGTGATTGGCAGGGTGGATTTACCCCATAGCCTGCCAGAAAAAGGTGAGAAAGTGCTGCAAAGAATTTTATCTTTATCAGATGAGACCCTACTTTATCCGGCTCATGGAAGATTGGGAACAATTGGAACATTAAAAGAAAATTTAGGTCAAAAAAACCCGTACTAAACGGGTTTCTTTGAAAATCCTTCGATAAACTAGGGACGAAAATAAATGTATCACTACTTGTAATACCAGTCAACTCTGTCATAATATATCAATCCTATATGGATATTAAAACTGATGCTCATAAAACTGTTATGAGGGGACGCCCCCTAATTTTTTTAGATTTGGAAACCACCGGGCTAAAAGTTCAACAACATGAAATTTTAGAGATTGGGGCCTTAAAGGTGGAACCCAAAAAACCATTTAAAGTTGTTGATCAGTTAGAAATTAAAGTAAAACCCAAAAATATACACAAGGCAGATAAAGATGCTTTAAAAATTGTCGGATACACTGATCAAGAGTGGGAAAATGCTACTTCTTTAGAAGAAGCATTAACTAAACTAACAGAATTTGGGGAAGATGGAGTTTTGGTGGGCTGTAATGTTTGTTTTGATTGGGCCTTTTTAGATAAAGCCTATTTTTCTTTAGGTAAACAGGACCCTTTTTATTATCACCGTTTGGACATTGTACCAATGGCTTACCTAAAATTATTTGCCCACGGGTCTGTTAAAAGATTTAGTTTGGGTGAAGTGTGCAAATATTTAAAAATTAAAGTAGAAAATAAACATCGGGCTTTGGCTGATGCCAAAACTACTTACCTTGTCTTCAAAAAATTATTTAGTTACACTTAAAGTATGATTTATTTAGGTAGTGACCATCGGGGTTTTGAACTGAAGGAACAACTTAAAAAAAGATTAGTTGATGAGGGTTTGGAAATAACCGATTTGGGAAATGACCATTTGGATCCTAATGATGATTATGTTGATTTTGCCCAAAAAGTGGCAAGTGCTGTGCAAAATGATGAAAAAAACCGGGGAATTTTGCTTTGTGGTTCAGGGGTGGGGGTGGATATGGTAGCCAACAAAATATCTGGAATTAGGTCTTCTTTAGTTTTTGATGTTACCCGAGCCAAACAATCCCGTGAGCATGAAGATGCCAATGTTTTGTCACTAGCCGCTGATGTGTTAGATCCAGAAACAGTTTGGGAAATAGTTAAAACATTTTTGGAAACTTCTTTTTCGCAAGATGTAAAACACATCCGGCGTTTACAAAAGCTCTCTGCTCTGGAAAAATGATTATTCCGTCAATTCTTGCTACCACCGAAGAAGAATATATTAAACAACTAAATAAAATAATGGCTTGTCCGGAAGTTTTTGAAGGATGGGTACAAATTGACCTCATGGATAACAAATTTGTTCAAAATCAAAGTGTGGGTTTGGATACTATAGCCAAATACCCAACTAATTTAAATTTAGAAGCTCATTTGATGGTAGAAGATCCTGTAAATTGGATTGAACAACTTGCAAAACTTGGTTTTAAAAGAGTAATTTTTCATCTTGAGATAAATAAAAATATTGATGAGGTAATTGAGAAAATTAGAAATAGTGGTATGGAAGTGGGTTTGGCCTTAAGTCCTGAAACTCCAGTTGAAAAACTTACTCCATTTATTGCTAAAATAGATTTAGTATTACTATTATCTGTGCATCCAGGTTTTTCTGGACAAGAGTTTATTTTAGATACTATTAATAGGGTAGGGAAAGTAGGTAGGTTGCGGAGTAGTAATAAATTTTTGATTGAGGTAGATGGGGGAATAGATGAAAGAATAGCTCGGGATTTGGTTTGTGCTGGAGCAGATAATTTGGTAATTGGATCACATTTAACCAATGGAAACATTTTTGAACATCTTAAAAAAATTCGGGCTGCCATCCAAGATTGAAAAAGCCCAAACTGTCAAACAAGTAGCCTTTTTTGGTTTTGCTGATGCCAAACCAGAAAGTAAACTTTACAAAGAAGCTTTTCATGTTGCCAAAGCCCTGGCTGAAGCAGACTATGTAGTAGTTGACGGAGGTGGAACCGGAGTAATGGAAGCAGCAACTTTAGGTGCCAAAGCTGGTGGGGGGAAAGTGATAGGAGTCACCTTAAATCCCAAAGAAATGCCAGAGCATTTTGAAGGCCGCGATCCCGATAATCACTTTGATGTGGAAATTAAAACTGAAAATTATGTGGAAAGAACACTGTCTTTAATGCAGCAAGGGCAGGTTTATGTCATTTTTAATGGAGCATCAGGGACCATGTCTGAATTCGGGATGGCTTGGGGGTTGGCCAGAATTTATTTTGGCCATCACAAACCGCTAATTTTGTATGGCAGATTTTGGTATAAAATTATGAAAGCTCTAAAAGATAATTTACTGCTTCGTCCGGAAGAGGCTCAAGTCTATAAAATAGTTAGCTCTCCAAAGGAGGTTTTACGTGCTATTAAGCAATTTGAAGATGAAATTGATGCTGGCAGGCACAAGGATCTAAAAATTAGTGCCGAAGAAGGCTACGCCATAGATTAATATCATGGAACTGGAAACTTTAGCCAATCAAGTCCGCCAAGATATAATTTCTATGCTTCTTGAAGCAGGTTCTGGTCATAGCGCAGGATCACTTGGGATGGCTGATGTTTTAGTCGCCCTTTATTTTCAGATCCTAAAACATGATCCAAAAGAGCCTAATTGGCCAGAGAGAGACAGATTGGTTCTATCCAATGGTCATATTTGTCCAGCTCTTTATGCCACATTGGCTCATGCCGGATATTTTCCCAAAGAAGAGTTAAAAACTCTTCGAAAATTAGGCTCCAGGTTACAGGGGCATCCTCACAGGGAATCTTTGCCGGGTTTGGAAACTACCTCTGGACCACTGGGCTGTGGTTTATCTCAAGCTTGCGGGATGGCTTTGGGGGCAAAACTGGATCAAAAGGACTGGAGAGTAATTTGTCTTTTATCGGATGGAGAGCATGATGAGGGAAACACTTGGGAGGCAGTAATGCTGGCTAGCAAATATAAACTCCATAATTTAACAGCTTTAGTGGATCGAAATCATATCCAAATTGACGGTTTTACTGAAGATGTCATGCCTTTAGAACCTTTGAAAGAAAAATATGAGGCTTTTGGTTGGCATGTTTTGGAAATTGATGGCCATAATTTTGCCCAAATTATATCTGCTTTTGAAGAGGCTCGGGCTATTTTAGATAAACCAACTGTAATTATCGCCCATACCATTGCAGGTAAGGGGGTAGATTTTATGGAGTTTGATTATAAATGGCATGGAGAATCACCCAATAAAACAGAGGCCAAAATTGCTTTAAGTGAACTTCGAACTTTGCAGGGGAAAATCCAAAGTGAACATGAATAAAATTTTAAATCCAAAATTATTTGATAAAGACGTGGAGCAGCTTGCTACCAGAGATGGGTTTGGGGAAGGACTTTTGGAAGCTGCTGAGAAAAATAAAAATGTAGTAGCACTTTGTGCTGATGTTACAGGGTCTTCCAGGGCCCAAGCTTTTGCCCAAAAATTTCCTGACAGATTTTTTGAAGTGGGAGTGGCAGAACAAAATTTGGTAACAGTAGCATCAGGACTGGCTGCTGCCGGTAAAATTCCTTTTGCCATCTCTTATGCTATTTTTTCTCCAGGCAGAAATTGGGAACAGATCAGAACCACCATTTGTTATAACAACCAGCCTGTTAAAATTATTGGTAGTCACGGTGGTTTAACAGTGGGGGCAGATGGAGCTACCCATCAGGCTTTGGAAGATTTAGCTTTAATGAGAGTCCTTCCCAATATGGTAGTGATTAACCCTTGTGATAGTTGGGAGGCTAAAAAAGCAACTGAAGCTGTGATAGGTTTGGACAAACCTTGTTACATTAGGTTGGCTAGAGAAAAATCACCGGTAATTACTACCAAGGAAACCCCTTTTAGAATTGGTCAGGCTGAAGTTTTTCGCGATGGCACGGATGCTACTATTATTGCGACAGGTCTAATGGTTTATCAGGCACTGCTGGCAAGTGAAGAGCTTCAAAAGAGTAATATTAGTGTTCGAGTAATAAATTGCCACACCGTTAAACCTTTGGATCAAAAAACCATCTTGCAAGCAGCTGAAGAAACCGGAGCAATGGTAACTTTGGAAGAGCATCAAATTGCTGGGGGTTTGGGGTCAGCTGTGACAGAGCTGGTTTGTCATCATTTCCCGATACCGATTAAAATAATAGGTATCAAGGATCATTTTGGGGAGTCCGGTAAACCGGATGAACTGCTAAAAAAGTTTGGTTTAACAGTAGAAGAAATTGTGCATGGGGTAACATCAGTTTTGCGAATGAAAAGGAGGTGAGAATATGAAATATTTATGGTGGATTATTTTAGCCAGTGGTTTAATTTGGCTTCGAAGCAGTGTTAGTAAATTTTCATCCGGTAATTTTGTAGAAAATTTGGGGGGAACATTAACTAAATTTGCAAGCAAAAATCCTTATCCTTTTTATAAAAATTTTCTGGAAAATGTGGCAGTTCTCAACTCTCAAATTTTTGGGCTTTTAACTTTATGGGGGGAATTTTTAATAGCAATATCACTAGTTGGGGGAGCAATTATTTTGCTGATTAATCCTGGGAAATTAAAAACTGTTAAAGTACCTTTAATGGTGGGACTTTTGGGCGGGGCATTTTTAAATCTAATTTTTTGGTTAGCATCAGGTTGGACTAGTCCTTCAACAGACAGTTTAAATTTGTTAATGTTGGTGGTACAAGTAATTGCCTTTATTGCCTTAAAAAATGCCTAAAACACAAATAACTCAACCAATTTTCTTTGGTATAGGTGCCGGCCTGTCTTTACTGGTGATTTATTTATTAATCATGAGTTGGGGAGCTGGGTCATTAAATTTTGCCATCAAAGAGCTTATTAGACTTAAATATTTTGTTACCCCCCTAATATTGGGATTTGGGGTCCAAGTTGGACTTTTTACCTATTTAAAAAGTTATC
>CAZZHC010000022.1:828-7462 GCA_964653745.1 uncultured Gammaproteobacteria bacterium | reverse complement strand
ATAATTTTTTTCGGTTTTGCCGCGATCAAAACCCTAAAATTGTGCTGGTTTCCACTATTGACCTTTATGGTGAGCATGAGGTAAATCATAATTTGCGGGAAGCAGAAAAAGAACTGGCCCAATATGCCAAAGAAGAAAATGCCAATGCTCGGGTGGTGAGGCTGGGGGCAGTTTATGGTCCCAGGATGCATTTTCGCGAAGATGACCCAATAATTAAATTAGTCCGCTTTGCTGCCCAAAACGAGCTGCAAAAAGAAAGCACTGCCTTGGATTTTTCCACTCGTGCAATTTTTATTAGTGACGCTGTGGATCTTTTGATTAAAGCGATAATGCATGGGGCCACAGCCCAAAAAATTTATGACGGAGTTCTTCTCCACCCGGTTAAAATAACTGAAGTTAAACAAGTATTGCTCGATCCAATATGGTATGAAAATAAGGGGTTTACCGCCACCCAGCTTCCCCCTTGGCCCACTCCCAATCTGTTAAAAACAGAAAAAGAGCTTGCTTGGTCTCCCAAAACTCATTTGGTGGCAGCCTTAAAACAGACCGTTTATTATTTTGGAAATCATCCAGTTGGGTTAGAGAATAGGGTGCAGGGTATAGGGTATAGAGAGGAAGAAGGGAAGAAAGAGGAGGGGGAAGAGAAGGTAGAACCAAAAATAGAGGAGAAGCCAAAAAAGAGCAAGCAAGTACCTATGGCAAAATTGGGCAGATTGACTTGGGTTGGAGTAGGGGTGCTACTGGTTGTTTATGCTTTAATTTATCCAATAGTTGGGGCTTTATGGGGTTTTTGGGATAGTGGTCAAAGGTTAAATAAAGTAGAGCAGGCTCTAGCGGTTGGGAAATTAGATCAAGCCGGGGCAACCTTGACTGGTTTAAAACAGGAAAGTGCCAATATCTATGGAGCAATCATGCCCTTGGGAATAGTAGAAAAATTTGGCTTTTCTAATACAGGGTTAAAAAATAGTTTAGATTTTTTTCAAACAGTTCAAACTATTTCTCAAGCCAGTTTAGATGGGGTAGCAGGACTTAAGACCTTGCAGCAGGGATTAAAAATGATCTCTGGTGAGGCAGAAGGGGATGAAAAAGAAACTTTAAATCAAACTTATGCTCAGTTTGATACTGCCAGCAAAAAATTAAATTTAGTTACCAGTGGAGTTTGGCCTAAGTTTTTCCCCAGTAGGGTCGCTTTGGTAAAAAATCAGGCCACTAGTTTGGCAAAAATAATGGAGGCAGGCCAGGGGGTGGGGGCAATGTTGCCTAATTTTGTGGCTTTGGACGGTCAAAAAACCTATTTGGTGCTATTAATAGATAATACCAAGCTTTTACCAGGTGGAGGTAGGGTGATAAGTGTAGGCAAAATCTCTTTCAACTTGGGTAAATTAAAGGGGATTGAGGTGGTTAATGTGGCTGATTTAGACAAGATTTTGACAGAAAAAGTTGATCCTCCGGTAGAGCTAAAAGACGATAGTGGGGTTAAAAATTGGTCTTTAGCGGAGGTGGCTGTTGAGGCTGATATGCCCAGTAATGGTAAGATGGCCTCTTGGTTTTATCGTCAAGAAAAGGGGGAGAGTGTGGCTGGGGTAATTAGCCTGGACCTGACAGGACTAGGAAAACTTTTGCCGGTAGTGGGGATTGATCAGGAAGCAAATGATCAAAGTTTCAAAGAATTTTTGGATAGAACTTTTTATCTTGCTCCCAGTAATTTCTTAAAACTGGCTCCAGCCTTAAATGAACAAGCCTTGCAAAAACATTTACTCGTTTTTATGGCCGATCCAAAACTGGAGGCTTATTTTGATAATTTAGGCTGGAGTGGGGTAATGCCTAAAGATGGAGCAGTGCTGGCAGTTTCTGAAGCTAACATGGGGCAAAATCGGGCCAACTTAAACCTAACCAGAGGAGTTGAACTTGGTGTAACTATTGATAATAGCGGTAAAGTTTCTCAAAAATTGGTGATAACTTATCAAAATGGGGCAGACAGATATTTGAATAGGCTCAAAATTTATCTGCCTCGGGAAAATAAAATCAGCCAGGTTTTATGGGGGGAGGCAGATTTAACTTCCAAAGTTAGTACTTTTTCAGACTATGGTTTAGTTGGTTATTCACTACTTTTGGATTTAAAACCCAATGAGCAAAAAAAGTTAATGGTTTTATTTAATAATGCTAAACTATTGGATTTTAAAGATGGTCAAGCCAAATATCAGCTTAAATTAGTTAAACAACCAGGTACAAGTGATGATCAATTTACTTTTAAGCTAGATTATCCTGCCAACTTAAAGTTGGTTTCAGGAGCCAAAAATACCCCAGAAAGGCAAATTAATTTGTCTAATAAATTTCTAACAGATCAAAATTTGGAGTTTATCTTCACTCGTCCTTGAACAAAAGCCTCAAATGTGATAAATTAGTCAAGTTATATGGACAGAATTTCTTTAAAAGCACAAGAGCGAACAATCTTGGGTAAACAAGTTAAAAAACTGCGCCGGGAGGGAATTATTCCCGCCCATGTTTTTGGCAACAAAATTAACACTGAACATGTGTCAGTGAAAGACATTGATTTTAAAAAAGTTTATGATTTGGCAGGTGAAACAGGCTTGGTTGATTTAAAAATTGGTGATAGCAAAGTCAAACCTGTATTAATTCGTGAAGTCCAACTTGATCCTTTGACCGATAAACCCCTGCATATTGATTTTTATCAAGTTAATTTAAGTGAGAAAGTTACAGTATCAGTACCTTTGGAACTGATTGGTGAGGAGCCAGAGGTTGTTCATGGTGGTGAGGCAGTAGTTATTCAACCTATTAGTGAGGTTGAGGTTGAGGCACTTCCTACAGATTTACCGGAAAAAATTGAGGTGGACATTTCAGCCTTAAAACAAATTGATGATGCTATTTTAATATCACAACTTCATGTGCCTCAAGGGGTTACTATTTTGACAGACCCAGAAAGTTTGGTAGCAAAACTGGATAATGCTGTGTCAGAAGAGGCTCAAAAGTTAATGGAAGAACAAGCTGCAGAAACAGCTGCTGCTCAAGCTGAAGCTGTTGAGGAAGGGGCAGAGGCTCCTGTTGAGGGCGAGGAAGCTCCAGCTGAAGGAGAAGAAACTCCGGTTGAAGGTGGAGAAGAAAAAACTGAAGAAGAAAATAAGCAGCCAGAAGAATAAAGACCTACTCGTTAATTTTGCGGTTATTTTGCGTTTAATTTAGCTTCAGGCCACTCGGCCACCATAATAGATTTACCCTTATGCGGCATCCCTTGCCATAACTCCTCTGTAATATAGGGCATAAAGGGATGTAAAAGCTCTAAAGAAGTTTTAAAAACATACTCCAAAATAGGTTGAGCTTGGGCCCTCCTACTTTTACTTTTTTCAATATAGACATCAGCAAACTGATGCCAGATAAATTCATATAAGGCTTCTGAAGCATCATTAAAACGGTATGCCTCTATTGATTGAGTGACTTTTTTTATGAGTAATTTAAGTGTTTTAATTATGGCTTGATCATCTGGATCGGTTGGATTAGGAACAGAACCCGGGTTGAATGATTGGGTCTCTTCTGGTTTAAACTCAATAATGTATCTACCAATATTCCATAGTTTATTAGTAAAGTTTCTCATAGCCCTTATTTTGTCTTCAGAAAGATGAACATCTGCTGCCGGCGCCACCCCCATTACTAAAGCCATCCTTAGGGCATCTGCTCCGTATTTGTCAACCATCTCTAGTGGATTTAATACATTACCCTTGCTTTTACTCATTTTTTGGCCAGACTTATCTACTACTCTAGCGTGGAGGTGGATAGTATGAAATGGAACATTGTTAGCGAGATAAAGGCCAAACATCATCATCCTGGCAACCCAGAAAAAAAGAATATCCCAAAGAGTGTCTAAAACTGATGTGGGATAAAAATATTTAAAATCTGGACTATCGGGATATCCAAGAGTGGTTAAGGGCCATTGTCCAGACAAAAACCAAGTATCAAAAGTATCAGTCTCTTGGATATATTCACCATCACGAGGTTCCTCTAATGAAACAACATAATCAGGACCAGAGGAGCTAGTTAAGACTTCAATTTTTTGCAACCCCTGTTTTATATCAGAGAGGGAGATATTGTTTTCCAGAAAATATCTTAAATTATTTTGCTGCAGGTTTTTATTTTTATCAATCCACCAAACCCAAATATTAGATGCTTGACGGTCAATTTTATACCAAACAGGAATTCTTGGTCCCCAGACAATTTGTCGGCTGATATTCCAATCATGGATATTTTCCATCCAGTCGAAATATAATTTTTCAAACCGCTTATGGGGTACAATTTTGACGCGACCTTCTTTAACTGCTTTAATGGCTGGTTCGGCTAAAGATTTTGTTTTAACAAACCATTGCGCCATAACTCTAGGGTCAATGGTGGTACTGCAGCGGTAACAAACTCCCACTGTGTGTACCAAAGCCTCGGTTTTAACTAATTTTCCTGATTGTTTAAGATCTTCAACTACTTCCTGGCGGGCTTTATTAGCAGGTAGCCCAACATATTTTTGAGGTACATTGACCATTTTGCCATTAGCATCAATAATAGTTAGGGTATTCAAATTATGCCGTTGGCCGATTTCAAAATCAACCGGGTCATGACCTGGGGTAACTTTTAAGGCGCCAGTCCCAAATTTTACGTCCACAACCTCATCGGTAATAATAGGGATTTCTTTATCGATGAGAGGGATAAGCACTTTTTGCCCGATTAACTTTTTGTAGCGAGAATCTTTTGGGTTAACTGCGACGGCAGCATCAGCAAAAATTGTTTCTGGTCTGGTAGTGGCAATTTGGATTGGGCCATAGTCTAAAAAGTACAAAGTATCCTCCCTCTCTTTGTAGTCTACTTCTAGATTAGAGAAAGAAGTGCCACACCTGGGGCAATAATTAACAATTCGTTCACCTCGGTAGACTAACCCGTCGTCATGTAGTTTGCGGAAAGTCTGCAAAACTGTTTTGATAATCGCTGGTTCTAAACTGTAGTGGTAACGGGTCCAGTCTAAAGAAAAACCAAGCCGCTTTAATTGATTTTGGTTGATGTGTTTATTTTTTTCAACAAACTCCTCAATCATTTTATAAAGTGTGTCTCGATCAAAATCAAACCTAGATTTACCTTCTTTGGCTAGGGCTTTTTCAAAAACATATTGTGTTTCGATACCGGCATGATCAGCCCCAGGTAGCCACAAAGTTGGTTCCTGAAGCATCCGGTGGTATCGCACCAGAATATCTTGAATGGTAAACATGGCATGACCCACATGGATGGGATCATTGGCGTTGGGTAAGGGGAGTAAGATAGTAAAAGGTTTTTTGTCTGAGTCAATTTTGGGGGTAAAAAACCCAGACTCTTCCCAAAATTTATACCATTTTTCTTCAACTTGGGTTTGATTATATATTTTATCCATGGGTAAAGTTTAACGCTTGAAGCCTGAAGGGTCAATTAATAGGTTTAGCTGCTCTTTTTGGCACTGCACGCATGAGGCGGAAGTTAGTTACTAATGATGTCATAAATGTTTCTACTTTGGTACCTGTTGAGTGCTCAAGATAAATAGTCGTGGTACCTTGGTTGCGGTCAAGTTCCACCAGAACGATTTGTTTGGTGGGATATTTAAAATATTCCCCATTAAACTTAAAGGAAATACCCCTACATTCTCGTTCTTGGAGCCATGTTTTATCAAAGGACGCTTTATTTTGTGGTTGTTCTGTTTGTAGTTTTGAGGCAAAATATGGATCATATGTGTCTGTTGGGGGTAGTGCAGATAAAAGATATACTTTTCGAGATTTTTTAGGATCAAAAATATCTGCTGGTGCAATTGCGTCTAAAACGCGATAGCGATATGGACGCCACGAGGCCAATATTTGAGTTTGTTTTAAATCAAAAACATCGGCTGGTCGGTGATCGCGGCGATTTAAAATAACCCTCTGCCCGTCTTCTTTTACACATCGGACTAATCTCCAATTAAAATGGATACCGGGTTTAGTAAAAGTGGTATTTATTAAAAGTTGATCTTTGGGTGTTAAAGAATATATTTGTTCTTGAATTTCTGGCATAATTTTTTTAACAAAAAAGGCCTATGGCCTAATTTGTGATTTTATTGGAGGGACTTGTGTTTGTCAAGAAGGCTACTTGGCTAAAGAGAGGCTGGGGTTGGCTTGTAAAGCTAAAGGATCAATGGGATGAAAATTGTAAAAAGCAGCGGTGGCAATATAGACTGCATTATCAGTACAAAGGTTAGGTGGTGGGATTAGCGCGTCCGCACGTGCTAATTCTTTGGCAAGAGTTTGGTTGGCAGCCACTCCTCCTGCTACTATAATTTGATCAACCTTATATATTTGGGCTGCTTCAACAGTCTTTTTTACCAGTACTTCCACAATTGCAGCTTCAAGGGAAGCGGCAAGATTGTTAATTATTTGCTCGGGGTCCTGCCGCTCGTCAGCCCCATCCGACGTCCTCTCCCTCGACTTCGCCCGGGATGTGGGCGCTCGATGGGGCGCCCCGACTCGCGTCACCCCTCGCACACCCTCGCTACTTACCAGATTGGCTACTGCAGTTTTTAAGCCGGAAAAAGAAAAATCCAAATCATTGGAGTTGATCATTGGCCGAGGTAACTTAAAAGCTT
>CAZZHC010000022.1:0-818 GCA_964653745.1 uncultured Gammaproteobacteria bacterium | reverse complement strand
AAGCTTTGGGAGTTACTTGTTGGGCAAGTTTGGAAATTACGGGACCACCGAGATAGGGTAAACCTAAAAGTCTGGCACATTTATCAAAACATTCCCCGGCAGCATCATCCCTAGTTCCTCCCAAATATTGGTACTCACCATGATCTGTCATTAAAATTAAATCAGTATGTCCTCCAGAAACAAGTAGCCCAATACAGGGAAATTTTGGTTGTTGAGGTAAGGTCCAGTTGGCATAAAAATGTCCAAGGAGATGGTTGACGGGGATCAGTGGCTTATTCCAAATAACTGCCAAGGTTTTGGCAGTTTCTACCCCAACTAAAAGCGAGCCAATTAAACCTGGTCCTTGTGTGACAGCAATAGCATCAATTTTAGATATAAGAGGCGAGAGATGGGATATTTTTGATGTTGATTTCTTGATATCTAGCTTCTCACATCCCACTTCTAAAGCTTCATTTATTACTGGTATGATACTGGAAAGCTGCTCCCGGGCTGCTTGTTCTGGGATGACACCACCATATTTAGCTTGAAGTGCAGCTGATGATGCCACTACATTGGATAAGATTTGTACCCTATCTCCCACTTTTTGCACAAGAGAGGCAGCCGTTTCATCACAAGAAGTCTCAATTCCTAAAATTATTTGTGGTTTTACCATATGGATATTGTATCAAATAAGTATTGCGTATTTTTTAAAGATGTGTCTTTACTAGTATATGGCTTTTGGTGATACCCCCAAAATTAACTCTTTTTCCCTGGGAGATTTGCATGATTTTGATAAATGTGTTTTTGCTTTTTTTGTCAAACACCATTTAAGTAAAAAA
>CAZZHC010000021.1:3288-7580 GCA_964653745.1 uncultured Gammaproteobacteria bacterium | reverse complement strand
TGATTGGTTCCGGTTTTTAAAATTTGAGGCTTAATTACTCCACCAGAGATTAAAATAGCCAAACCAATGATAATACTGCCCAAAATTACACTGGTTTGAACACTAAAAACTTTTCCAAACGGCTTCATGTTCTACTAGTTTACCCACCTCAACCTTTATTGTCAAATGTATTATTTTAGACCCAAACTGGTTAAAAAGTAGGAGGTTAAATAAAATAAAACTACTCCCAATAGGAAAAATAAAATTCCTTTTTTATCTTTGGTCCCGGAAATATAAGGCACCAGCTCTGAAGCAGCAATATAGGTAAAAGTACCTGCTGCCAAGGCTAAAAAGGTTAAACTAAACTGCATACTGCCCGATAAATAAACTGCCCCAGCTCCCAAAAGGGTTGACAAGCCTAAAGCGCAACTTGCCAAAAAAGATTTCATCCTCTTGGCACCGCCTGCTTGAAAAATAGAGGACATAGAAAAACCCTCTGGCATCTTATGAGATAACACTGCAATAAAAACCAAAATTCCCCCAGCTGGGGAAGAAAGTAGTCTGGCAGAAATTGCTGCTCCATCAAAAAAAGTGTGGATTAAAAGCCCTAAAAAGGCTGCCCAGACTGATTGTTGTTTTAACTGATCATTTTCAAAGTGTTTACCAAGCAGGGTGTGTTCATGTTCATGTGTATCACTGTGAGCATGAACAGCAAAAAAATTTTCCAAAATATAAATTGAGACAAAACCAATTAACATCAATAAGGGCCCATTTTTTAACCCCCCTATTGCTTCAGGGTACAAGTCTAAAATAGTTACTGCCAAAATAAATCCAGCAGAAGTTGAGATAAAATATCTTAAAGTTTTGTGGTTAACTTTTTGGGCAACAGAAAAGAATCCCCCTAAAACATCTGCTAATCCTGCTACAGCTGATAATAATAGTGCCAGTAACATAATTTAATTATATTGATTTTGGGCTGTTTCTAAGCCTTTTTCAAGCAAAAGTTCTATAGCTTCAGCAGCCTTTTTAACCATTCTTTTAACTTTAGTTTTTTCATTGGGCATAAATTTTTCCAGGACAAAATGTTCAACATTAATTGAATCAAGGTTTGCTTCCGGTCCAATACCCAGTCTTACTCTAATAAATTGGTCGCCAACTGCTGAAATAACAGATTCCACCCCATGATGCCCAGCTGCAGATCCTCCCAGTCTAATTTTAATCTTGCCTAATGGCAAGTCCACATCATCATGAATAACTATTACATCAGTAGCTGGTAGTTTGTAGTAAGCAGTAAGGACTTTGACAGCAAGCCCCGAACTATTCATAAAGGTTCTGGGTTTAACAAAAAGAGCATCCTTTGTTTTAACAATTGATGCTTTAAATTTTTTACTCTCTTCCCATAATACTTGATACTTGATACTTGATACTTGCGCGTCTAGGACGCGCCATCCCAGATTATGTCTGGTTCCAACATATTTTTCTCCCGGATTACCAAGTCCAACTATTAATTTCATTTGATTAGCTCCAATTGTTGTGGGTCATCTTTTGTGGTGATTTTGTCCAAATTTTCTAACACTTGCGGAATAATTTTGAAATCTTCTTTAAAAGATTTCATCATGTCACCAGATCTTAGGGCCGCTGCCGGGTGATACATTGGAATTACCACCAAATCCAACCCCTGCCAATGAAGCGTTCTGGGTTTGCCGTGAATAGACGAAATTCTTTCTCCCGGGAAAAATTTACCCATTGAAAATCTGCCCAATGTTACTATTATTTTGGGTTTAATAATTTGGATTTCTTCATCTACATAAGGTTGAAAGGCAGCAATTTCAGACTCCTCCGGGTCACGATTGGCGGGCGGGCGAAACCTCACAACATTGGAAATATAGACATCTGTCCTTTTAAGACCAATTGAGACATTAACCTCGTCTAAAAGCTTCCCGGCCATGCCCACAAACGGCCGGCCCTGTCTATCCTCATGAAAACCCGGACCTTCACCCAAAAAATAAACTTTTGCATCAGGGTTGCCCTCACCAAAAACCAGTTGGGTTGCCCCATCCCGAAGAGGCAAGGTCTTATCTTGATTCATCCGTCTTTTTAAATCGGAAAGGTCATCAACTTTTGACATACCATTATTTTACCACTTTGACTTTTGGTAAATCTTGGTGGTATATTCCAAATAATGAATGCTGAAGATAAGACAAGCAAGAGGGTACCTCCCCCTTTAGATAACGGTGATGTGTATGGCAATACCTATCGCCCTAGTTTTTTGGGGGGCCGACCACAATATCAATCAACAATAGAGATACTGGCGGACTTTGTGCGAGAAGCTATTACTAGAAGACGCAATCGATCCATGACAAACAACAGCCCTACTTCTTAAACTGCATTTTATACATTTCAACCAATTCTTTAACAGTAGTGGCATCTTCTGCCCGCCTGTCAGCTTCTCTAAACTTAACCAGCCTGGGAAAACGTAATGCATATCCTACTCCCTTTTCCCCGCCACTTACTTTAGCCTGAGCTTGTCGAAGGCCTGCAGTATGAACGGGAGATTTAGTAATTTCATCTGCTAAAACTTCAATCACAATTTCTGGTTCAATCCAAACACTGGGGGTCAAAATTGCATTAACCCTGGCAGGTTTATGATCCACTTTAATTTTATCAGCCCTTTTGTGTACTTCCCTCCACTCCTCATCTGTTAAACCTGTCCCAATTTTAGATACTGGCACAAACTCGTCTGTCGACTCATCGTAAACACCTACAAGTAAAGAGCCCGCTCCAAACTCTGCCCTTTTACCTTTACCAAAAATATAACCTAAAATTACACAATCAATGGTGTCTTGTAGCTCTCCAGCAGAGTGCCTTTTTAATTTAACCCAGTTAAAATTTCTGGCCCCAGCCTCATATTTTGAATCAGTTCTTTTGACAATTAACCCCTCTAAACCTTTGGTAATAGCATCATTAAAAAGCTCAACTATTCTACTTTCCTCCCCTGTAATTTCCCCGGGTTGAGGTATTAACACTTCATCCCCACTGATCACTTCAGCTAATTTTTTAACCCTACCTTCCAAAGGTAAATCCACTAAAGATTTGCCATTCAAATACATAATGTCAAAAACAAAAGCTTTAAGGGGGAGTTTTAAAGCCATTTCCTCAATCCCATATTTTCTTCTTCTTTTGGTAGTTTCCTGAAAGGGTAAAAATTCATCAGATAAAGGATTAAAAGCCAAAGCTTCAGAATCTAAAATGATTGTTTTGGCCTTAATTTGCTTTAGGGCACCTTTTAAAATATCCGGCATCATGGGAGTGGTTTCTTCCAAATTTCTGGAAAATAGCCTTACCTTTTCCCCATCTTTGTGAATTTGGACGCGAAATCCATCGTATTTATATTGAACATGACCTAACCCTGCAAATTTTTCCAAAATAGTTTTAGCATCAGGTAATCTTTCCGCCAACTGTGACCTAATTGGTCTGCCTACTGCCACATCTAATTTGTTTACCCCTGCTAAACCTTTAGTCCACAAAGTTTCCCCAATTAAACCTAGATCTGATGTTCTGTTGTAGGCTGCCTCTAAACTTTTCCGATGATTTTTGTCACCTAATTTTGCCTTAGCAAAAGCCTCCAAAATAGTTGGATCCCCTACTCCCAGTCTGGTTGAACCCAAAGGAATTCTCACTAAATGTTTGGCAGAAATATGGTCCATTCTTTGCAAAAGATCCGCCAACAGTCCCAGTTTTTTATCAACAGTTCCTGCCCCGGTTGTTTGGGCAATCTTTTTTAAAGTTTCAAAAACCTCTGTAATTTCTAACTTTTCACTTTTTACTTTACACTTCACATTAAGTCCTGAAACAACCATTCCAAGATCTCCCACCCTGCCATATTCTTTTAATACCTCATCTTTACTGGTACCATAAGCCCTGGCAATTGCCCCTGCCAAAAGCTTTTCACTCATGCCGATCTCTACAGGTTCATAAAATGGGGCTACCCTGCCTTGGATTAAATAGGTAACTTTGGCCACCTCATCTTTGCCAACTTCCCCAAAAAGTTCTGCTAAAATATCAATTAAAGAAAGTCTGGAGGAGGTATTTTCCAGTTTTTCTAAATACCTTGTAAACTCGCCAAATGTCATCACTAGGATTATACTATAATAAATATATGGGCATGGACACAACACCAGAAATAGATGGGCTAAGCCCAGAAAACGATCCTAGAGTAGAAAAATATGAAGGTGAATATTTGCGTAGGATTGCCGAAGTTTTACCAGAATTATCTCAAGATCAAGTATCTAGGGTATTACCTCTTGCAATAG
>CAZZHC010000021.1:0-3278 GCA_964653745.1 uncultured Gammaproteobacteria bacterium | reverse complement strand
TTTAAAAGAAATGTACAATCAGAACCAACTAGTGATCAAAGTGCAACTCCAGGATCAGTATTAGTAATTGATTTAGATAATTTTGGTCTTGCTAACAAAAAAATGGGTGAATTATTCGGTGACAAAGTTTTACAAGAAGTCGCCAAAGCACTTACCGAAGGAGTTCGCCCAGGAGATTTAGTCGTACGTTTTGGGGGCGAGGAATTTTTAATTTTTTTGAGTGGAGCAATTTTAGAAAATGCTGCTAAAGTAACAGAGCGACTTCATGCTGCCATACCGACACGAACATCAAATCAACTTGATGGATTCACCCAAACAGCTAGTATTGGCATCGTCCAATTACCAGACAATCTTGCCGATCAACTTGATTCACAACACTTTAGAAAATTAGTATTTACGCAGGCTTATAATGCTGCTGATGAAGCTATGAGACAAGCCAAAGTAAGCGGCAAAAATCAAATAGTAGTTATTCAATCAGACGGCGCCACACAAAGTTTACTTTAAAACATAAAGTGCCAGCTTTGTCCCACCAACTTTTTTAATTAGTCCCTTTTGTTTTAAGAAACGCAGTTCCCGTAGTACCGTATCATCAGAAAAATCCGGGAAAATTTTACGGAAATCTTTATTTCTCATTTCCTTATGACGGTGCAAATATTCCATTACCATCATTTGCCTTTCATTTAAAGTTACCTGCTCCCCTAATTTATCTTTGACCCTGGCATCTGCTGAAATTCTTCTAACTCTTTCTTTGACTTTATTAAGTTCAATGGCCACCCCTTCCACAAAATATTCCAACCAGGGAGTTAAATCCCGTTCATGAGAATCAACCACCAATTGATTGGATACTGCCTGCAGGGTTAAATAGTAATCCATTGGATTATTATCAAAATATTCCTCCAAAGAAAATAGTTTTCTAATATCATAGCCATCCAAAAAAAGGATTAAAGTGGCAACAGCTCGGGCAGTCCTGCCATTTCCTTCCACAAATGGATGAATTCTGGCTAACTCATAATGAATAACCCCAGCTTTTAAGGCAGGATGAACTTCTCTTGCTTCCTCATTATTGATCCAATTAACTAAATCTTCTACTAAATATGGCACTTCAGCGGCTGGAGGTGGTGAGTAAGAAATTTGTCCGGTTTTACTATTTTTAACAACTACTTGGCGGGTACGAAATTGCCCGCCCACTCCCTCATCAACCAGTTTTTCAACTACCAGCCGATGGGTTTCTAAAATAGTTTCCAAAGTTAAAACATAGCTGTTGCCGGCCCCAATCTTATCAGCCACCCCGTCAATAAATTTTAAAACGTTACGATAGTTAATTACCTCTTGAATATCCCGTTCCCTGGCCACTACTTCCTGACCATCCAAAACTTCTTGTGCTTCTTCAAAAGATAATCTATTTCCCTCCAAATGGGTACCATGATGGACTGATCTTTCCATTGCTTCTTTTCTAAATTTAGCTTCATAAGCTGGAATTAAAGGAGAATTTATGATCACTTCTCTTGAGGCATCAATAATGCCAATATTTTTTAAGATTTTATTGGTAATAGTATACTTTGGTATAAACATGCCTTTTTATTCTTGCATATTTCCCGCAAAAATGAAAGTTACACAATAATGTATAATAATTGAGTATGGCCAAAAAAGTTCAAAGTAGAAAATTTCACCAGGCGTTAATTACCCAACTTTTAACCCTTTCCACTTCTGGTTTTGGCTTAGTAGCAGCTTTGGCTTGGAATGACACCATCCAACAAGTGGTCAAAGAGTTCATTGAACCAAAAATTCCCGGTTCTGGTTTAATTTCCAGGTTTATTTATGCCCTAATTATAACTGCCCTGGCAGTTTTCATTACCTATCAACTATCCAAAATTGCTGCCCACTTTAATTCTTCTAAGGAGTGATTACTTTAGCGTCCCATTATTAACCTTAATCACCTGGGCTGATTTTAAAAAGCTGGCTGGAATTTGTTCTTGCTCCACTGCTGATAAAATTGTTTGCTGACCAGAAGTGGCAGAAATAACATAATCCCGGTGTTCCTCATCAAGTTCAGAAAAAACATCATCCAAAAGGAGAATTGGCAAAAAACCAGTTTTTTCTTTGATAAACTCTAGCTCGGCCAGTTTTAGATTTAATACTGCTGTTCGCTGCTCACCCCTTGACCCAAATGAGGCCAAATCTTTACCATCTAGTTTGAAAATAAAATCATCCCGATGAGGTCCAATTAAACTCATACCAGCTGCTACTTCTTTGGGTAAGTAGTCCCTTACTCTTTCTGGGCTAATATGATTTTCTTGATAAACAAATCTAAATTTATTATCAACTTTTTGAGAGCTCAAATTTTGGAAAAATATTTGTCTTTTTTCCCCTACCACCTGGCCCATACCGATCATTTTATCAGTCCAAAAATCAAGCTCATTTAATTTAGATAATCCCTCTTTAATTCTTTTTAAAAGTTTATTTCTGGTAGTTAAGGCCAAATGATACTGCGTCAAAGCCAGTTTATATTCCCTATCAATTTGAGCCAAGGTTAGGTCAAGATGCCAACGGCGGAGGGCTGGCGGGCCAGTGACCAAATTAATATCTTCAGGGCAAAAATGGACTGCAATCAAATGACCCAAATAATCAGTGGTGCGTCTGGGCACACCGTTAACCCTAGTTCTTTTTTGAAAACCCGTCTCCTGACCTGTCTGCATGGTAATTTCAAGTTTATTAATTTCATGATCTTCTCCAATTTCCCCTTCCACCAAACATGTTCCCTCCCCTTCTTTAATCAACTGTAAATCCAAATCTGCCCGAGGAGATTTGGTGGTGGCCAAAAAATAAATTGATTCCAAAAGATTTGATTTCCCTTGAGCGTTTTTACCCAAAAGTAAGGTAGTTTGGTCAAAATTTAAATCAACTGTAGAAAAATTCCGGAAATTAACCAGCTTTAAACTTTTAATGAGCATATTTTATTGAGACTTAGTTGGTTTTTCTCCCCAATGCTCCAAACCTAAAAATTCTCGAGCTCTAAAAGGTAAATGGTTGCCCCTAAAAAAGAAGCTGGGTCTAAAAGCCAATAATCCAAACATGGTGATTATAGCACCAATAGTAAATAAAATTGGCACTACTCCAAATAGATCTGACAGTCCTCCCGATAGCATCACCGGTATTGCAGAAATTAAGGTAGTAGCCACAGCCAAAATGGAAAAAACTCTGCCCCGATACTGCTCTTTAGTATGTTCTTGTAAGACAGTTTGACAAGGGATAACAATTAAAACTGTGCAAAATCCCAT
>CAZZHC010000020.1:2209-8614 GCA_964653745.1 uncultured Gammaproteobacteria bacterium | reverse complement strand
CTCCGATAATTACTCATCGAAGAGCCCATTTTTGAGCCTGACGAGCTACCACTGCTCTACCCCGCGGTAACTACCCAAGTATAACTCATCTAAAAAATAACTTCAACCAGGCTTGCCAATTTGGTAAAACTAGTGCTTTTGCTATCTGGCTTTGTTGTAAAATTTTATCAATTTCTTCCTGGGGAATAATAACTACCGTTTCCCTTGCTCTAGATAGCCCCAATTTATCCCTGGCTTGTGACTCAATAAATTGAACCCCCTGGACTTCTGACAGCCTTTTTTTAAGTTCGGCATTTTTCTTTTGTAGTTTAGCCAAATCACTCACTTCTTTATCCAGCTTTGACCCTGTCTGGAGTGAAGAATAAATTTGTTTGCCAAAACTATAAAACAAGCCTAGGAGTAAAACTATAGCCAAGATAACAATCAGTTTTTTCATTAATCTTCCTTATTTACAAATAGCCCATAATCTGCTAAGATTACAGACGAATATTAATCTTATGACTTTATCTGAAGCCAGAACACAATTTATTAACTTTTTAAAGGAACGCCACCGCTCCTCTGCTACCATCTTAGCCTATGGTAAGGATATTGAGCAACTGGTGGACTTTTTAGCCTCCCAAGGTGTAACTGATGTTGCTCAAGTACAAACAGAAAAGTTGCAAGATTTTATGAACAAGCTGGCTAAGGAAAATTATACCTTAAAATCAGTCTCCAGAAAAACTAATTCTACTAAAACTTTTTTTAGGTTTTTAAAAGCTAACGGGGTAGTTCAAGTTGATCCAGCTCAAGCTCTCACCCACCCTATTTTTGAAACCAAACCCCCCAGAATTTTAACTAAAATGGAATACCGAGCACTACGCGACAGTGCCCGTGGCGATATTAGGATGTCTGCTGTAATTGAGCTACTACTACAAACTGGAGTCAGAATTGGAGAATTGGCTAAAATTAATGTTGATGATCTTAGTTTAAAAGGAGAAAGCCCCACTTTATACATCAGGCCAGAAGAAGGTTCAACGGAAAGAACAATCCCTTTAAATAAAGCTGTCACAGAAGCTTTAACCCGGTATTTGGAAATAAGGCCCAAAACTCAATTTAAAACTTTATTTGTTACTAAAACTGGCAGACCATTGTTAGTTAGAAATATCAGAACTGCCATTGATAGATACTTTAGGCTGGCGTCAGTTAAGGGGGCCAAAGTTAACGATTTAAGGCACACCTGGGTGGCCCATCAACTTGAGTCAGGTCTTTCTTTGACCTTGGTAGCAAAACTGGCTGGACACAAAAGGGTGTCTACCACTGAAAAATATTTGCAATTTATCCCCTCCCGCTCCTCGGAAGAAAAAATTAAACTCGAAGAGCTCTAAACCAAATAAACTAATGTGCCGGGTTTAGTTGGTTGGTCAACTTTTACACCAAATGAATCCCCTGCCTTTACTTCTTCTACATCCTTGTGCTCAATTTGAATGGAATCAATTTTTTGGGAAAATTCTTTATCACCATGCTGAAATTTAATTTCTTGACCCACTTTTAGCTTACCCTTGTCCAAATCAATAATGGCCACCCCAATTTTGTCAAAATAATGAGTTACTTTACCGATATGACTGTCCAAAATTATCACCCCCTTTTGGGTAGGCCCGGAAGGAATCGAACCCTCGTCATGACTGTATAAGAATCAGGCATTACCATTATGCAACGGGCCTAGGTAGTAACGACCTTAATTATACCAGAAAAGTTCACTTTTTTCGCCATAAAACTCACTTACCGCCTTTATTGTCATTGCTATTTTTTCACTTAGGGTTACACTGAAATACATTATATTACAAGTTCCATGGCCAAAACTTTTATAAGTTAGGCCTTTCCGGGTTGTTTTTTTAACATAGGGAGACTTAAACTGGCTATGGGGAATATCCAGAACTTGTGACCAAAAATCTGTTTCCTCTTTTAAGTTCATGTCGCTATAAAGATGTAATCGAATCCGAATTCTTTCCTTAGGAACTTTTAAAGCTTTAATCATCCAATATAATGCAAATTTAATAACTCGCGGATCAGTATTACTAATAGTAACTACCCCCCGCTGTTTACTTCCTTCTCCCCAATATAAAAAGACTCCCGCTAAAAACAATTCTTTTACAGTTAAAGGAAGTATTTCTTCTCCTTGGGATTCTAATATTTGACTAAGCCTACTAATCCAGCTCTTTTTACAAGTTTGACGAAACCTTTCTATCCTTATATCTCTGGAAATTTTTCTATTTTTTGATAGCTGTTTGAGAGTATTTTCTGGTAAAGGTAAATTTTTTAACCAATCACTGAGAGTACTTTTGGCAAGGTTAAGTTCCCTCTTTATTTGACCATAAGTATACCCCTGAAGTCTTAACTTAGTTGCTTTTTGTCTCAATACAGCTTTGGCCATCTCGTACTCATTGTACATAGTACTGTAACTGTGTGTCAACTGTACGATTTGTTATTATAATCTGGCTCTTTGGGCTATTTCTGCTTCCACTTCCGCTACATCCCGGCCAAAGTTGAGTCTGGATAGTTCTTTAATGGCTTGAGCAATTTGTGGCTTTCTCATCCCGTTCCAAGCAGTCATATCAATTGACACATCCATGGAAAATGGAGGTACCGGCTCACCCTTAACTTGGGTTTTAACGTAAACATGGCGGGCCTCAATATTGACTAAATCTGCCTCGGAGAAAACCGGAGCAAATTCATGCTGCAAAAAATTTGCATCAGGCACACCAACCCGGTATGCAACTACTGTTCCAACATTACCAAAGATGGCATTTTTAATATCTTCAGACATCTGGCCGATAAATTGGTTGGCCACAATCAAATTTAATTTATATTTTCTGGCCTCGGACAAAATGGTGGCAAAGGTATCGGTAGCAAAGTTTTGAAACTCATCAACATAAAGATAAAACGGCCTTCTTTGCTCCTCGGGCATGTTAGAGCGGGACATGGCAGCAGCCAAAATTTTAGGCACCAGCACCAGTCCCAAAAAGTTAGAATTTTCCTCCCCAATAATATTTCTCATCATCCGGTTGGTAACGAAACGGCCAAATTTAGAGACAGTGTAATCTAACACTTCGGATTTATGAAAATCAGCGGTGTGGGCAATCTGATCAGTCCAATAACGGCGAACCACTGGATCAGTCACATGAGGTAAAAGTTCCCGGACAAAGTCCGGATCTTGCATAATTCTCATCACCTCAACAAAAGTATTTCCAGTTACAGACATAACTGTCAACATGGCATTTCGAACACCATGCTCAAACCGAGGTCCGATAATTCCGGTTTTGTTGGGATCATATAATTTATACATCAAACCCAAAATTTCACTGGTGATAAAATGTTTTTCATCCTCGGTGACGGCATCTAACATGTTCATGCCAAAAGGCCGAGTAACATCACTGGGGTCAAAATAAATCACGTCTTGAGCCCTATTCGGGGGGATTAAAGACAACATTTCTTCCGCCGCATCACCATGGGGATCAATAAAAGCCAAGCCTTTACCTGCCATAATGTCTTGGATCATCATGGTCTTTAAGAGTGTAGTTTTACCAGTTCCAGTTCGTCCAATAATGTACATGTGGCGCTGTCTATCTTCTTCCCCAATGTAAACAGGCCTTTCAATGCCCCGAAAGACTGATTTACCAAGGTATAGTCCTTCAGTGGGGATTTTTTCTGATGCCGGAGCAGATCTTGCTGCCAGCCAAACAATGTGGGGAGTGGTGATTGATTTATTGGGAAAATGGAAAATTGAGGCTATCTCATCAGCTGTTAAAACCGGAGTTTTGGAAAACATGGGCATATATCTATAAATCATATCCGTCATAAAACTTTTTTCTGATTTAACCTTGGCACCAGAAAAGGAGTTGTAGGGACCGGCAAATTGCTCAAAAACAGCCTTAATATTAGATAAATGCATCTTGGCGTTATCTTTGGAAGTGGAAGAGGTCACAATCCGCAGTGCCACATTAAAACCCTGCTTAGACATTTTCCCCTCCACTGCTTCCAGTTGCTTGGCATCAGGGGGAGCCTTGGGGGTATCCGGCTTACCAGGATCTTTTTCTTTCTTGAGCCACTTTTTACCCAAATCTTTCCACTTTCCATCAGATGGAGCAATCACCAGTTGAATCAAAGCCCCTTCTCCCACCTGCATTTTAGCCAAAGCTGAAGTTAAAGCTGACATTGGATCAGTTGGTAAGTCACGATAAGTTTTAATGGGGAAATAATTTGATGATTTAAGCTGGTACATGGCATAGGCGGTTGAGCTATTTTCCGTAAAAATATTATATTCTGGCACAATTTGAACCTGGGCATCGGGATAAGCGCCATGAATTTGTTTTTCCACCAAATCTTGCAGTGATTTATGAGTACAGATAAAAAATTTAATTGCTTCATGCAAAGCTATAATTTCAAAAGAAATGGTGGGTTGAGGCTTTAACTTTAAAAAACCGGGATTTTTCTTGATAGAATACAAAGCCCCAAATAGTTGCTCCATGGCATCAATTTTGATCTCATTATCACGAGGTACCGTCACTTGAAGTAAAACAGAGTCGAGCGACCATTTTTCCCGGTCCCGGCCACGGTACCAAGAAATCAGATAATGACCAAAATAAATTGCCAGTAGCCCTAAAACAGTCAATATTAAACCAATCGCTACCATAACCAACAAAATATTTAAAATATTGGGGGGGGCAGCTGCCACTGTTGGTGCTTCCATTATTTAACCCTCCCGACTAATTTATTAATTAATTTACCCAACCAATTTTGGTGTTGACTGGTTTTAACAGTAGTAATATTTAGATTTTGATCAACAAGGGGGATTACCTCATGGACAGGTATTTTTAAAGCCTGGGCAATGTTTTGCTGTAAAACAGCATCGTGCATAGTATTATTATACCCCAACTAGGATGACTCTGCTTCCAGGAAGTGATCAACATCCATCGCTGCCCGGGCCCCACAACCTGCTGCAGTAATGGCTTGGCGATATTTGGGATCTGCCACATCTCCAGCCACAAATACCCCCAAAACAGAGGTTTGAGTCTCATTTTTAACTACCACATAACCTGCTTCATCTAGCTCCACTTGGCCTTGTAAAAAACCGGTGTTGGGCTGATTGCCAATAGCCACAAATAAACCATCGAGGTCAATTTTTTGTTCTTTGCCAGTTTCAAGATTTTTAATTTTCACCCCAACCACTTTCTCTTGTCCTAAAATCTCTTCTACAGCGCTGTTAAACAAAAACTTCACATTGGATTTACCAAAAATGGTTTTTTGCAGAGAGGCTTTGGCCCGTAACGTATCCCGGCGGTGAACTAAAATAACACTTTTGGCCATTTTAGATAAATGTTTGGCATCATGTACTGCCACATCCCCACCCCCTACCACCATCACTTTTTTACCCTTAAAAAATGGTCCGTCACAAACAGCACAAGATGATACCCCCCTACCAATTAACCTTTGTTCAGAAGGAAGCCCCAACCATTTGGCTGATGCTCCGGTTGCCAAAATCACACTTTTTGTTTGAATAGTTTTAGTTGGAGTAATAATTTGAAAAGGTTTTTTCTTAAAATTTACTTTTGTTACTTCTTCATCAATAAACTCTGTATCAAATCTCTTGGCTTGAGAGCGAAAACGTTTGACCAGTTCCGGACCTAAAATTCCTTCGGGAAAACCAGGATAATCATCAACTTCTGTAGTTAAAGTCAGTTGCCCACCAGGAGCATGACCAGAAATTACCAGGGGAGCCAGGTTGCTACGGGCAGCGTAAATAGCAGCAGTCAATCCTGCCGGGCCCGAACCAATAATCACCACATTCCAAACCTTATTCATATTCCCTACCTGACTGTCCGACCAGAAGTGGTGGCGCTTTTAGGAGTAGCAGTTGGTGTGGCGGTGGCAGATGGACTGGCAATTGGAGTAGCGGTTGGGCTGGGTGTTACCGTTTCTTCCACTTTGGTAACCGGTTGAGTGGTAGATTGAAACCTACCCCGAAGCCACAGTAAATATCCAGCAATGAGTAAAACCACTAAAATAATAACTAAAATTGTTACATTACGGCTCATTTGCTCACCTCCCCGGGGCAGAAAGCTAGAACCATTCTAACTGACCAAAATTTATATCACAAGAGGGAAAATTTTCTGACAATGATATAATGCAAAATAATATCGAGTGGTTAAAAGCTAAAAAGGTATTAAAAAATTTATTAAGGGCCGAAGATACCGGCTGGGTAAGTTCCGGGCTTGCTATTTTAATATTGAGCCAAGGGATAACATTTAGAGAAGAAGGCTTTACTGAAGTTATTAGCGATGTTTTAGAAGAAATAGCTTTTGCAGATAAAGCCGCCCTTACTCCTCCAGAGGGTCTTATGGTTTTACATCGGGGTGGCAATGTTCCCAA
>CAZZHC010000020.1:0-2199 GCA_964653745.1 uncultured Gammaproteobacteria bacterium | reverse complement strand
TCAGATTTTGACTTTGTTGAGGCTGATATTCGTGTAGTTAATGGACAGTGGTGGGTTTACCATGGAGATATCATTGGTCCCATTTCGGTTGATCTCAGCCAATTCGAGTTTCAAATTGGTCAATCCGGTTATTCTTTTGATGAACTGGCACATTTGGCTAAATCTTTTCATCAGGGATTATTTTTAGATATTAAACAAAATGCTGGGCAAAAACCAACTCAGGCAGAGCTTCACAAACTTCAGATACAACTTGATGAGCTGGGTATAAATTATGCTTTTTCTTCCACTTATTGGGATTTATTGGACACTTTAACAGGAAGGCGCTTCTTTACTGTTAATAGTCAAAAAGAATTTGAGCAATTTATTAAACAACAAGATTCATCAGTCTTAATCAAGCGTGATGCTGTAGCATTAAATGAAAAATTAGCAACCAAGTCTAATATCCAAGTTTTAAAGGGATTGGGAATAAATGATATTTGTTCATATGTAATCCATACCAGTACCGAAGCTTACCGGGCTAATCAGGCAGGTAGTAATTGTATGATCACTAATGATTTGGGCCTCGCAGCAAAATGACCTTAAATAACCCTCTTGCTAATTTTAATCTTATCCCTCTATACTAAAAATAGGTTCAAGTCAAAAGGGGGTGAGACAACAAATGGGTTCTTTATCAACAATTGCTCTTATTCTCCTTGTTATTGGAGGTTTAAATTGGGGTTTGGTTGGACTTTTAGATAAAAACTTGGTGGCTGCTATCTTAGGTGGTAGTGCTTCAGCCTTAACCAAATTAGTTTACATTTTGGTGGGACTTTCTGCTATTTATGTGGCAGTAACCTCACTAGGCAAAAAATAAGTTTAACCAACGTCGTCCCAGTGTTTAGTTAATTATATGGCCGCGATAATGTGGAGTTGGGTGTTGTCTCTTGACATTAAATTACCATTAGCATATTTTATATTCCATGACTAACTCCATAGAAGCTAAAGCGACTAGAGAGGCTATTCGAAGAATTCGCAGGAGGATTTATCCGACAGGCCTTAACCCAAAAGAACCACCTCCGGGTTCCATCTGTGACCAACTAGTAAGACTTGACTTCCTAGAAGAATTGGTTTTCCCACGAACATTTCGTTGTGGATATAATGACAAGCTAACAAACATAGCCAAAGAAGAGCTCTTACCAGAAGTTAAAAATCTTCACATGTTAGCCAAATTAGGCCCCCATCTGGGCAGAAGAAGGAACAATAGGCATTCAAGGAGTAGCAAATAGTTTTTTAAGGGTTTTGACAAAAGTCTTATAGTAAGATATACTACCATAATGAGTGAATTTGAAAATTTTATCGAGCAAGCCGCAGCCTTACATGAAGCCAGAATAATTTCTGCAAAGGCTTCTGGAGATGGAGTACCACAAAAGGAAACACATAAGTTTCCACGCGGATCAGTTGAATTTGGGCCAGATGGTACAAAAAGAGTTTCTAAATAAGGTGTTCCCCCTACCCTCCCCAGGGATTGTGTTATACTTAACTGGTCATGAATAAGAAAAAGTGGCTACTGCTGGTAGTATTTATTTTAATAATATCAGTCCTGTTTTATAAACAAATCTTTAAAGCTCCAAACACTACAAATCAAATATCAAATCAAACATCAGCCCCAGAAAATATTAAAGACCAAACTAGTGTCAGTACAGATGTGAGTACAGATAAGAAAAATGTTTTAGACCTAAGTAATCAAGGTTTAGAAAAATTACCAGCTTATGTTCTTAAAATGTCTAATCTTGAGGAACTTGATATATCCAATAATAGGTTAACAGGAGCACTCCCAGCAGAGATTCATGATTTAAGAAAATTAAGGGTTCTTGATGCATCAGATAATTTAATGACAGGAGTGCCTGCAGAAGTAGGACAGCTACAAAATTTAGAGGTATTAGATCTGTCAAATAATAAATTAACGGGACTACCTAATGAGCTTGGAAACCTAAAAAAGCTAAAAAAACTTAACTTATCGGATAATAATTACTCAAAACAGGATTTGGAAGTTATAAAAAAAGGCCTTTCTCCTTCGGTAGAAATTATCCTTTGATTAAATTTTTATTTGCTCCACTTAAGTTGGCACACCTTTGAACCAATATTTAAGATCTATAGGTCGCAAGCTTTGCTTATTTAATTCCTATTTTCCAAACACCTTTTTCCCTAAAGGCAGGAATT
>CAZZHC010000019.1:0-9462 GCA_964653745.1 uncultured Gammaproteobacteria bacterium | reverse complement strand
GCCTTTTCAGCAGCTGAAGCAGGGATTGAAAGAGCCCTTTTTTCCCAAACATCTAATTCATCTTTCTCTTTAGGCAACCAATCTAGTGGTTCTTTTACCACTAATGCTAATTTGCCTCCGGCAGGTCAGGCTCTAGAATATCCGCCATTTGGCAAAGAAGGGTTTGCCCAATTTTGGCTTTCAAACCATATTCCTTCCATTGGTAAATCTTATGATTTAGATAATTTTAATCTCTATTTTGGTACTGCTAAACACTATTCTGATCATAATGATCAACCGGCAGTTGAAGTTAGTGTAATTCTAACAGATAGTGATATTCGCAGTTATTACATCAAACGCTATTATTATGATTCTTATGCTGGGCGTAATTTAAACTTTTCGTCATGTGCCACCAGCGAGAGCGGAGAGAAAGTTAGGACTAACGGTAATACCGCAGACAGCTCTTTTTATTGCCGAGTTCAAATTAGCTCATACAAAAGCCAGCCGACTGATTTTCCGGTGATGGTAAGAGTTAGAATTCTTTATACCAACAGCTCCCACCCGGTAGCATTACAACCTGCCGTTGGAGCATCGCTGCCCACCCAAGCAACTATTTATAAAGCCACAGGTACTGCTGGTAATAGTCAAAGAACCTTGCAGGTTTTTAAAGAGAATATGGTAACTCCTGGTTTATTTGACTACGCCCTTTTTTCAGCCGGGGATCTCCAAAAGCAATCGTCTCCTTGATGGGGAGTTTAACTCATGTTACTCTGTATTTATGGCTGCCGATTATATTACCGGACTTGATCTCGGGTCGTCTTCGATTAAGGCTTTAGTTTTATCACACCGAAGCAAAATACCAAAATTAATCTCGTTTGGGGCAATTGCCTCTCCCCACCCGGGTTTAATGTCTGAATCTGATGTTGATTTAGAGGCTACTGCCCATGCTGTTAAAAGTCTTCTGGCATCGATTAAGGCTCCAACTCCTTTTGTAGTAATCTCTCTGCCGGAATCAAAAATTTTCACCAGAATTATTGATGATTTTCCTTATTTGTCCGATGAAGAATTAATTTCGGCTATCCGCTACAGCGCTGAAGAGTTTGTTCCCTTGCCTGTTGATCAAGTGAATCTATACTGGCAAGTTATTGCCCGCTCCAAACCACAAAATAAAACATCTGTGTTTGTGGTGGCCTCCCCGAGATCAACTATTGGCAAGTATCTAAAAGTCCTTGAAATGGCCAAACTCAAACCTTTGGCATTAGAAACTGATCTGATTGCTGCTGCCCGTTCTATTATCGGATCTAACCAGCTTGCTCCCACAACTATGATTATGCAGCTTGGAGCAAGCTCAACTGATTTTGCTGTTGTTTCTCAAGGTATAGTGGTATTAACCCGATCAATTGCCACTGGAGGCAATGCTTTAACTAGAGCCCTCTCGCAATATCTAAGTTTTGAACCATTGCAAGCAGAAGAATATAAAAAAGTCTATGGTTTATTGGAAGACCAGCTGGACGGTAAAGTTTATCAGATTTTAAAACCATTAGTAGACGTTATTGCGGGTGAATCGCAGAGAGTATTACAAGCTTTTCGGGCCAAAAATCCTCATAATCCCATTAAACGGGTGGTGCTAACCGGTGGTGGATCTAAACTACCAGGTTTGGTGATCTATCTGGCTAATATTTTAGGTTTGGAAATACAAGAAGCTGATCCGTGGGCCTTTATTGAAAAAAATCAAAGTATCTCTGCTAAACTTATGTCAGACGCTGGTTATTTTGCGATTGCAGCTGGGTTGGCACTACGGAAGGAAACTTAATGGAAGCAATTAATTTATTACCCAAAGATGTGATCGCCCGGAACAAATACGGTGTGAAGTTACCTCTGGTTACCAGAATAAGTATTGGTCTGCTTATTGCTTTGGTCTTTTTTGCATCTGCCGCTTTAGCACTAAAAATTGTCCAGAATATTCAGCTGAAGGGAGCCCGTAATAATTTAGCTTTGGCAGAAAGTAAAGTTGGTGCACTCAAAAATAAAGAAGAAAGTGTGGTCGCTTTGAAACAGCGCTTAGCTTCAATTAAAAACTTAAGTAGCTTGGATGCCAAAAGGAAAGCCATTTTTAATCTGGTAGTTTATTTGACGCCATCTGATATTCGTATTTCCGACGTAACAGTTGATCGAAATGGTAACATGACTGTTTTATTAACCAGCCCCACTTTAGCTTCTGTGGAAACTTTAGTTTCTAATCTTGGCAATAAAGAAAAAAATGCGGGGTTTATTTCTAAGGTAGATTTAGACAATCTAACTTTGGGCAGCGGTTCAACTTACCAGCTATCATTAAAGATTACACCAGCACCATGAAATGGTTTAAAGAAAGCTACACTCGTCATAAATTGTTAATTTGGTCAGTAGGCAGCGGACTGGCCTCGGTAATTATTCTAACCTTGGTGATCATTCCTCAATTTTTGTCTTATTTACAAATTCAAAACCAAATTTCCTCAATCAAAGATCGCTCCAGTTCTTTGGAAGTAAAGGCTTCCGAGTTGGAAAGTTTTGATAGCAGTGCTATCAGTAAAGATTTACAAGTAGTTTTTGCTGTTTTACCCACTTCTCAAGATGTGCCCAAAACAGTCACTGTTTTACAAACATTAGTTAAAAATGCCGGCTTAGAGCTTAAAAGTGTGTCTTTTACCAGTGCCGGTAAAACTGCTGATAAATCCAGCATCCAAATTAGCTTAACTGTGGAGGGGCCAATTAACTTGGTCAGAAATTTCTTAATTTCCCTTAAAGATGCACCACAGGTTATTCAAGTTGAATCTATTGGTGTGCAGATGCAAAGGATGGGTGGTGCAGCTACAGCTGATTTACCTCTTTCGATCTATTATGAAGATGCTCCTAAAAATATTGGTTCCTTGGACCAACCTTTACCTAAACTGACAGCTGATGAGGAGAAACTACTTAATCAACTATCCAATATAGCTGTTCCGCTGACAAATTATTTAGATGCAACGGCTTCATCTGTGCCTTTGGGTAAGACCGATCCTTTTCAATGACCCTTTTTAATTAAATCAGGTCTTATTTGTTCAGTTTTTTTTAAAGCTTGTTCTTCCCGCCATTTTTTAATTTCTTGATGATTACCGGACAATAATATTTCTGGTACTTTTTGCCCTTCAAAACTCTCGGGTCTGGTATATTGGGGATATTCTAAAGTGCCCCTGGTAAAACTCTCATCTTCAGTAGCCTCAACTTTAGCTAAAACTTGAGGAATTAAACGTACTGTTGTATCAACAACTACCATAGCTGGTATTTCCCCACCTGTTAAAACATAGTCCCCAATGGAAATTTCCTCATCAATACAAGCATCAATAAATCTTTGATCCACTCCCTCATAGTGCCCACAAACAATAATTAAATGATCAAATTTGGATAAAGATTTAGCTTTAGCTTGGGTCAAAGGAGTGCCTGAAGCAGACATCAGTATGGTATATGGTTTATGGTTGATAGTTAATGGCGAAACAATTGATTTCCAAGCTTTGGTTAAAATATCAGCCCGAAGGACCATGCCAACCCCTCCACCAAAAGGTTTATCATCTACTACCTTGTGTTTACCCTCACCAAATTGCCTAATATCAACCACCTCATATTCCACCAAGCCCTTTTTTAAAGCCCTACCTAAAATAGAGGTTGATAAAAAGGGATCAAATAAATTTGGAAATAAAGTTAGAATAGAAATCTTCACGAGATCTCTTGTAAATTAAGGTTTACTCTGATATTGCCTTCAGCCATGGCCCGGGCTACCAATAACCTTCTAATAGCTCTGATAGTTTGACCAGCCTTACCAATGATTAAACCCATATCATCAGCTGCTACTGTTAAATTAAAATTAACTACTCCATCTTCCCTAACTTGTTCAATTTTAACCTCCTCTGGTTTAGAAACTAAATTTTTAACAATATACTCGAGTAACTCATCCATTTACTTTTTCCTCAACTTTTTCTTCCTCTGGTTTAGCTTCTTCTGTGGTAACTTCAGCTGGAGTTTCTTCAACTTGTACTTCCTCTACTTGGGCCTCTTCTACGGGCTTTGATTGGGCTTGCTCCGGTTCTGGTTGAACTTGTTGTGGAACAGGTTTTTCTTGGACCTGTTTCTTGGGCTTTCTGGGAGGTTTTTGAGGAGCTTGTTTGGTAATTCTCAAATACCCATCAGAAAGTATTGCCCCCTGTTTTACCCAATGCTCAATTCTATCTTTTTTCAAAATAATTTCTTTGGGTTCTGTTAAAGGATTATAAGTCCCTAAAAGTTCCAAATATCCACCAGTTCTTTTCTTTCTTTCGTCAACAACCACCACCCGATAAAATGGGCGTTTTTTAGCTCCTATTCTCATTAGTCTGATCTTTACTGCCATGGGGGTAAGTATAACCTACTAGCTTTGCTTCGTCAATCTTAGTACCGCTTCTTTGGCTGCTTGTTCTTCTGCCTTTTGTTTATTGGAACCAAAACCTTGCCCAAATTGTTCATTATTGATAAATACCCCAACTGTAAATTGTTTGGCATGGTCTGGCCCGGATGTTTTCAAAACTTTATATTTTGGAGAAACCTGAAATCTGCTTTGGACTTCTTCTTGGAGCTCGCTTTTGGGGTCTCGGGGTGCCCCACGTTTTATTTCTTCCTCAAATAGTGGTAATAATGTTTGATGCACAAAGGAGGTAGCAGCCTCAAGTCCTAAATCCAAAAAAATAGCCCCCAAAACTGCTTCATAAGTATTTGCCAGAAGTTGTGGATTTTCCCGCCCCCCAGACAGCTCCTCACCCTTGGATAGCTTTAAAAAACTGCTTAAAGATAATTTTCTACCCGCCTTAGCTAAACTGCCAGTTTTGACAATGTAGGCCCGAAGGTTTGTTAAATCCCCCTCTTCGTCATTGGGCCTTTCTTGAAATAAAAAGGAGGAAATGATAAATGATAATACCGTATCCCCCAAAAATTCTAACCGTTCATTGGATTTAATTTTCTCTTTAACTTCATTTAAAAAAGAGCGGTGGGTAAAAGCAGTTCGATAAAGTAATAAGTTTTGGGGTGCCAACTGAAGTTTGGCTAAGATGTCTTTAAACTCTTCGCTCATACCTATTCCAAAGATTTATCTTCAATCAGATCAATTAAATCACCAATGGTTTTCACTTGTTCAGTTTCAGATGGATCAAAAATAATATTAAATTTGGCAGCTAAATTATGAAAAAGATCAGCTACCTCCATGCGGCTTAAGCCCAAATCATCCTGTAAGCTTGCTGTAGGATCAATATCCCCTACTGGTAGGGTTAAAATTTCTGCGATTGCTTCAATAATTTGTTTTTGGTCAGCCATAAAATTAATCCTTATCTAAATTGTGATTGCTAATCACATTACCCAAGACTCCATTAATAAAACTGGGGCTACTGTCACCACCAAACTCTTTACCAATCTCAACAGCCTCATCAACGACTACTTTAAATAAACCTTCTTTTTTAATTATTAACTCAAAAATTGCGAAACGCAAGATGGCTAAATCAATTAAGTTAACCTGTTTAAGCGGAAGTTTTGAGGCAGCTTTTTCAATTTCCCCATCAATTTCAGCTAAATTTTGAATAATTCGCCCAACACTTTCGTTGGTAGATTGAAAGTTTGATACGTCAACCCCTCCTCTTCTTTGCATCTCCCAAGTAAATAGTTCCTTGACAGCCTCAATCCTATTTTGATGGCGTATATCTCTGGGAGTTTTCATGGCAGCTCACCTTAAGCTTTGGTTACTTTGACTTGAGTTTTAGTCTTAATCTTACTTCCTTTATAATAGCCACAGGATTTACAGACTTGATGTGGGATAGTTGGTTGTTTACAGTTTGGACAAACAACCAAGCCAACGCTGGTAAGTTTAATAGCTGCTCTTCTAGTTCTTTTTCTTGCTTTGCTATGTTTTTTCTTTGGTTCTTGTGGCATAATTTTTAATCTGGCATTACTTCTTTAGCCAGACCTGACAATTTTGCACGAATTCTAGGATATTTGTCAAGGCTGGGATTTTGGGTTAGTAGCTTGGTAGCAGCTTCTCTGGTTTGCTCAATTAAAGGAAGATCAGAAAGGCTGGCAATTTTTAAGTTCCACCTACCACTTTGGGCGGTACCAAAAAGTTCCCCCGAACCCCTAATTTTTAAATCCAGTTCTGCCAGTTTTAATCCATCATAAATTTTTTCTAAGCTTTTTAATCTGGAAATAACTCTGGGATTTTCTTCTTCAGCAAATAAAAAGGCAAATGATTGAGCCTCTCCTCTACCCACCCGACCACGCAACTGATGAAGTCCTGCCAAGCCAAATTTTTCTGCTCCTTCCACTACCATCACTGTGGCATTTGGAACATCTACCCCTACTTCTACCACTGAAGTAGAAACTAAAATATCTAATTTGTGATCTTTAAAATCATTGATAACCTGCTCTTTTTCTTTGGATTTTAATTTCCCATGAAGCAGACCTAGTTTGAAATTAGGAAAAATCTTTTTTAATTTTTCAAATTCTACCTTAGCAGCTTTGGCTGATTGGTTAGTTTCTGATTCTTCAATTCTGGGAGTAATAACATAAACCTGAAAACTTTGATCAACCTGTTTAACAATAAATTTATAGCTATCATCTCTTCTTGTATTGGGTACAAAATATGTTCGAACAATTTTTCTACCCACCGGAAGTTGATCAATAATTGATAAATCTAAATGGCCATACAAAGTTAAAGCCACAGTTCTGGGAATTGGAGTGGCTGTCATGGTTAAAAAATGAGGAGTTTTAGCGCGACTACGCAATATGGTTCTTTGTTCAACCCCAAATCTTTGCTGCTCATCAATTATTACAAGCCCTACATTATTAAGTTCTAATTTTTTAGAAAGTAAGGCATGGGTACCAATAATAATTTGATCACCCTCCCCCACTTTTTTCTTACTGCCGGTATAAAGACCAACTTTAATGTCATAAGCTTTTAGTAATTTAGTAAAAGTGTCAAAATGTTGAAAGGCCAAAATTTCAGTAGGAGCCATGACCACTGTTTTTAAGTTATTTTGGTAAGCAATAAAGGCAGTAGCAGCTGCTACCACAGTTTTACCAGACCCCACTTCACCCTGGACTAACCTATTCATTGGTTGATCTTTTTGTAAATCTTTGACAATTTCTTGGATTACTTTTTGTTGGGCAGAAGTTAATTTAAAAGGTAAATTGTCAGTAAAAACTTGCAGCAACTTTGAATTTATTTGTAAAGGTTGGATTGATTTTTTCTTTTGCCAATCCAGCTTTTTTTGCAAAGTTATAAGCTGAATAAAAAATAACTCATCAAAAGATAATCTTTGATAGGCTTGTTCACTTTTTTGGCTACTATCTGGAAAGTGGATTTGTTCTAAAGCTTCAGTCAAAGTTATCATGTTATTTTTAATATCACCAGGTAAAGGATCCTCAATTTGAGATATCACTGCTGGTAAAATTTTGGCAATTTTTCCTTTTAGCCACTTTGAGCTGATACCATAAGTTTCAGGATAAACAGGGGTTAGCCTGCCAGTGTGGAGAGTTGTTGAGCGTGCCTCTGCTTTTTCCCAAACTGGAGCAACCAAACTAGTTTTGCTACCTTTTCTACTGACTTTGCCAGAAATTTGTAAGCTATCTCCCATCTTGATATTTTTGGTCAGCCAGGGTTGATTAAACCAAACTAAATCTACAGTGCCAGATCCATCATTAAAAACAGCTTGGGTTAACACTTTTCCAAACCTGGTATAGATATTTTTAATAGCCCAAATCTGTCCTCTTAAGGTCACAGTTTCCCCTACTTTGGCAGCAGAAATAGGTTGGAGATTAGAAAAATCATCATAGCGGAAAGGATAATGATGAATTAAATCCTCCACTGTCAAAAGTCCTAATATTTCTAGTCTTTTGGCATAAGTAGGACCAATACCAGATATAGCAGCAAGAGGTGTGTCTAGGTTCATTAAAAGCCTGATAAAAGTGGCAGCAGTGAGAAAATTAAAATAGCCAGCCCTGCAATCAAAGATAAAATAATCCAAAAAATTCTAAACTTTTTTGAGTACATCATAAAAGAATTTTAATATTTGACAATTAAAATGTACAGAGCTAAACTTAGGCACGTTTATGAAACAGGAAAGAGGTATTAATCCCGAACAGGGTAAATCTTGGTCTTTAATCAGACCATTTGTTAATAAAATCAAAGACATTGGATCAATTGTGTTATGTAGCTTAGTAGCTGGAGCTGTTGCGTTACCTGCAGTTTGGGCTGCTGTTGGTTTTTTAATACATAATCCAATTGATCAAGCTACAGCACTTTATGGTGCAGCCGGAGGAGTTGCAGCAGGTCTGGCTCTAGGTATTGGATTGACGGTAGGAAAATTTAAAAGACCTTCTTATCGTTGAGTTAATTTTTCCACCTCTTCCAAGGCTGCCTTCCTTTTAGGCTCTTCAAAATATTTTCTTGCTGGTTCTAATTTTTTAATTAACCACTCTGCCACAGCCATTTTTAAATCCTGGGGATGTAATTTTTTCTCTGTATAATCTTTTTCCAGCTCTTCATAAGAAGAATAGGTAATATCTCCTCCAAACTCTTCATCCCTTTTAATTTCTAAAGAAGAGTTTGGTTCATAAAAAATTAAAAATTTTACCCAATCCAAAATAGGATTAAATTTAACTTCTCCTTCAGGACAAAAAGCATTGTTTAATTTCCTTTTAATTTCTTCCGGGCTATCAGTGATAAAAACAGCACTGTCTGGTTTGGATTTACTCATTTTCATTGCTTCAATTAAAACTGACTTATCTTCTTCGGCAAGTGCTATTGTTCCAACACCTGGTCCCGTCTTTCTTGTTGCATTTTCGTTGGCTTGTTGCCATTTTATAAGGAATTCTTCATCCACAGGTTTTGAAAGTCCTTGTAAAAGATGATGGTGAAGTGCCACTGGTTTAGTAAAACCCAACCCATTGGCACTATCTCTGGCCACAATATGAACATTTCTTTGGTCAGTACCAGAATGGGTTAAATTTATCCCCAAAGTAAAAATATCTGCTGATTGCATAGCTGGGTAAATTAACATAGCACTATCAGAAATATCCCCCTCTTTTCTGCCCATGATTGTGGTAGAACGCATCATGCGGGCTAATGTGGTAGCTTTGGCAATCTTTATGACAGTCCCCCAGTAATCCAGACCTGCCTTAGAATAAAAATCACTTCCCAGAACAAAGTTGATCTTCTCCGGATCTGCCCCTACACACAAAGCTCCAGCCTTAAAAGCTTCGATTAAATATTCTTTACCCAGCCTAGTAGCCGTTTCTAACTTTCCGTCTAATTTTTTATTCAGCCAAGTGTGCCAGTCAGCAATTAGAATGGTTATTTCCACTCCTACTTCCTGAAGATCCTTAATCTTGAGCATGGTAAATAATCCCTGGCCAATATGCAGTTTCCCGGAGACTTCAAAACCAATATAGTGTTTT
>CAZZHC010000018.1:0-9714 GCA_964653745.1 uncultured Gammaproteobacteria bacterium | reverse complement strand
AATCAAAGATGCAGAAAGTTTGGAAAGAGCTCAAAAAGTAGAGGTGATAATTTTTGATAAAACTGGAACATTAACTGATGGGAAACCTGTGGTAACTGATGTTGAGGGATCGCCACGCTACGCTCGCGATGACATACTAAAGCTTGCAGCTAGTCTAGAGAAAGGATCAGAACACTCTTTGGCTGAAGCAGTTATACAAAAAGCTGATGAGGAAAAGCTTGTCTTGGGCCGTGTCGAAGGGTTTAAAGCTATTGCAGGCTATGGAGTAAAAGGGATAGTTGGTGAAAATAAAGTTGTGTTGGGTAATAGAAAATTAATGGACCTGGAAAAAATTGATTTTAGCCTAGCAACCCCCGAGGTTGCGAGGCTGGAAGAAGAAGGAAAAACTGTGATGATGTTGGCAGTTAATGGGAAATTAATGGGGCTTATTGCTGTGGCAGATACCCTAAAAGAAAGTGCCAAAGGGGCAGTTGAGAAATTACAAAAAATGGGAGTGGAAGTGATGATGATTACCGGAGATAATATAAAAACTGCCCAAGCCATTGCCAGTCAGGTTGGAATTAAAAGAGTGTTGGCAGAAGTTTTACCCAATCAAAAAGAAGAGGAAGTTAAAAAAATTCAAAGTGGGGGGAAGGTGGTAGCAATGGTGGGAGATGGGATCAATGATGCTCCAGCTTTGGCTGCTGCCAATATTGGGATTGCTATGGGAACAGGGACTGATGTGGCCATCGAATCAGCTGGAATTACTTTGGTAAGTCACAATTTAAATTCAGTTCCTGCAGCCTTAGAACTTTCTAAAAAAACTATGGGGACAATCAAGCAAAACCTTTTTTGGGCTTTTGGTTATAATGTAATTCTAATTCCAGTTGCCATGGGGGTCCTCTATCCCTTTTTCCACCTGTTATTAAATCCCATTTTTGCTTCAGCAGCCATGGCTCTAAGCTCAATTTCAGTAGTAGGAAACTCTCTTTTACTAAAAAAAGTCAAAATCTAGCTAGACGCTGGACGCTATTTGCTATACGCTATATCTATGTTTGATTTAATTTCTATTGGTGATGCTGCTGTTGATTATTTCTTCAAAATTTCTGATGCCCATTTAGAAAATGGTGGAACAAAACTTTGTTTTAATTTTGGGGATAAATTACCAGTAGATGAGCACCAGCAAACTTTGGGAGGTAATACCCCTAACAGTGCTGTAGCAGCTGTTAAATTGGGTTTGAAAAGTGCTGTATATTTAAATATCGGTACGGATTTGGCAGGTAAATTTACCTTAACAAAACTCCAAGAGGCAGGAATAGATACTAGATATGTGATGGAAAATGAAGAAAAAAATTCTAATGCATCAGCTATTATCTCTTTCAATGGTGAGAGAACAATTTTAGTTTTTCGCCAAGATTTTAATTATCAACTACCTGATTTGGATAAAACCAGATGGGTGCACTTGAGTTCAATGGGTAAATCTGCTTTTGATTGTAATTTAAATAAACAGGTAGAAAATTATTTGGAAAGAGTGGGGGCCTCTCTCGTTTATAATCCAGGGCCCTATGAACTTTCCCATGGAGTGAAAAAATTTCCCAGGTTGTTATCTTTGACCAACTTACTTATTGTAAATAAAGAAGAAGCGGAAATGATTTTGGGCGGTAAGCCAAGCATTAAAAAAATGTTAAGTGGGTTAGTAGAGTTGGGGCCCAAAACGGTAATTATTACTGATGGTAAAGAAGGTTCATATTCTTTTGATGGGGAAAAAGTTTTGAAATTGGGAGTTTTCCCAGCCAAGGTAATAGATATGACAGGGGCAGGGGATAGTTTTGCTGCAGGAGTGCTAGCAGGTCTATTTTATGGTAAAAGTTTGGGGGAGGCAATGAGATGGGGGGCGGTTGATGCCGCTTCCAATATTGAAGAAGTGGGAGCCCAAAATGGATTATTAAATTATGAAAAGATGCAGGAAAAATTAAAAGAACATGCTACAATAACTCCCAAGGAATTAAAGTAACCGATGAGTGTAAATGATTGGCTGAAAAAAGCAAAAGAGGAAAAATTTGCCATTGGGGCATTTAATGTGGGCAATTTAGAAACTTTTAAAGCTGTTGCCCGGGCTGCTGCCAATAAAAAATCACCTGTAATTATTGAAAGCTCACCGGGAGAAACCAACTTTTTGGGGGCAGATAATATTGTTGATTTAGCTCAAAATTTTTCCCAAGATTTGGGGGTACCCATTTTAGTTAATTTAGATCATGCCCAAACTTTGGAAGAGTGTATAAAAGGGATTGAAGCAGGTTATGATTTGATCCATTTTGATGGTTCAACTTTACCTCTAGAACAAAATATGGAAATTGCCAAAAAGGTGGTGGAGCTTGCTCATCAAAAAAGTTTAGCAGTAGAAGGGGAGATGGATCACATTACCGGTTCATCAGAGGTACATCAGGGTTCTGCAGAAAGTGAGGTTGATTTAGCAAAATTTACTGATCCTATAAAGGCCCAACAATTTGTTCAGAATTGCGGGTTAGATATTTTGGCTGTCTTTTTTGGCAATGTTCATGGAGTATTTAGTCAAGGTGGGGAAAATTTGCATCTTTCTATTTTGGAAAAATTAGCTCAAGTTTTACCCAATACTTTCTTTTCACTTCATGGGGGTTCCGGTATTGAGGATAATCAGGTGAAAGAAGCAATCAAAAGGGGAATTGTAAAAGTTAATATTAATACCCAAATTCGCCAGGCTTTTCGGGAAAATTTGGAAAAAGATTTGAGTAAAAATTCAGGTGAATATGCTATGTATAAAATAGAGGGTCCGGTTATAGAAGCAGTCCAAAAAATAGTTGAACAAAAAATTGAAGTGTTTGGATCAGCAGGAAAAATTTAAAATGGAAATACAGATTTTTGATGTCATAATTGTGGGTGGGGGACCAGCAGGACTTTCTGCTGCCATCTATACTGCCAGGAAAAATTTAAAAACTTTAGTGGTGACCAAAAATTTGGGTGGTAATATTGCTAATGCCAATATGGTGGAAAATTACCTTGGGTTTTCAGAAGTTACTGGGCCGGAGTTAGTAGCTCATTTCCGTAACCATCTCGGTAAATTTAATGGAGATGGCTTGGAAGTTAAAGAAGGAGTTGGGGTAACTGATATCAGCGGAACTTTTCCTAATTTTACAATAGTGGCAGATGATGGTAGTAAAATCTCCGGTAAAACTATTATTATTGCTGCGGGCAGGGTATCAAGGAAATTGGGTATTCCCGGAGAAGATGAGTTTTTGGGAAAAGGGGTGGCAGTTTGTGCTACCTGTGATGCTCCTTTATATAAAGGCAGGGATGTGGCTGTGGTGGGTGGAGGAAATTCAGCTTTGGATGGGGCTTATGCTCTGCTTAAAATTGCCAAATCAGTTACCATGATCAATATTGTTGACAGCTTGACTGGGGACATGGTTTTACGTAACAAAGTAGAAACTGCTCCCAATGTTAAAATTTTAAATAACCATGAAGCAGTGGAGGTTTTGGGGGACAAGGTAGTAAGTGGCCTAAAAATTAGAAATAGAGTGAGCGGCAAAGAACAAATTTTACCGGTAACTGGGGTCTTTATAGAAATTGGTTATACCCCTGCCACCAGTTTTGATAAATTAACTCAAAAAAATGATAAGGGTGAAATTATGGTAAATGATGAGGGCAAAACTTCAGTGGAAGGGATTTGGGCAGCTGGAGATATTGATAATTTGGGGGGGGAGCAAATGATTGTGGCAGCAGGGGAAGGTGCTAAAACCGCCTTGGCAGTAGCCAGATTTTTGGCCAAAAATTAATGAATCTATTTCTATGAATAGGAAAAATATTTTACTATATTTGGTTTGGCTCCAAGCTATTATTTCTTTGGTAGGTAGTCTTTATGCCAGTGAAGCTTTGGGTTGGGTACCCTGTAAACTTTGTTGGTACCAAAGAATTTTAATGTATCCTTTGGCATTGATTTTGCCAATTGGTATTGTAACCCGCGATAAAAACCTGCCTTATTATGTGTTGCCTTTTTCCATCCTTGGGATGATAGTAGCAGGCTATCAATATTTATTACAAGTTGGGATTATTCCAGAAAATTTGGCTCCATGTGTGACTGGTATTTCTTGTACCACCAGGTACATTAATTTGTTTGGTTTTGTATCATTGGCCCTTCTTTCTTTTGTCTCATTTGCTTTTATTACAATTTGTATGCTAATCTCTCAAAAGATAAACCGGAAATCATGAGCCAGGAAGTTAAAATTATTACTGCGATTATAGTTATCACCATTGTAATTGTCGCGGGGGGAGTATTTTTACTGGGTAAATCTGCAACTAAACCCCAATCTCAAAAAGTAGATAGTAGCATCTTAATCCGTGATGATAGTTACAAAATTGCCACCTCATCCGCCAAAGTAACCATGGTGGAATTTTCTGATTTTCAGTGTCCAGCTTGTGCAGCAGTGGAGCCTACTATCAGACAAATGTTGGCAGATTATCAAGGAAAAATAAATTTTGTGTACCGCCATTTTCCTTTACCTCAACATCAAAACGCTGTAAAAGCTGCTTTGGCAGCAGAAGCTGCTGGCGTTCAAGGAAAGTTTTGGCCAATGCACGATAAATTATTTGATGCCCAAAAGGAGTGGGAAAACAGCGGCAGTGCCGATGATTTATTTGTAAATTATGCCAAAGATTTAGGGTTAGACTCTGAAAAATTTAAACTCTCTTTAGAGGATAATAAGTTAGCTGACAAAATTAAAAGGGATGAGGCTGATGGCACGGCAGCTGGAGTTAATTCTACACCAACATTTTTTGTTGATGGAGTAAAAGTGACGGGAGCGCAACTGAACGCTGAATTAAAAAAGCATCTTCAATGAACAAAGACCCTGGTTCCGGGGTTATCATCAGTAGCCCGGACAAAACTTTTGTCAGCAGGTACTACTGGCCCGGTCCACTCAAATAATTGTTGGGCATTAGGGATAGGGGCATTAACACAGCCGTGGCTCATGGGATGACCAAAATTATTATGCCAGTAAGTGCCATGAATACCAAAACCTTTATAGAAAAACATGTTATAGGGAACATTAGGTAAATCATAAAAAGTGCCAATTGCCTTTGATCCCCCTACCATCCTTTGGCTTCTGGTTTTATACCAGATGTTAAAATCCCCCTTTGGTGTTGGGTACCAAAGCCCAGAAGAAATGGGAAACTCCATCACAATTTTGTTCCCTTCCCAAGCTCGAAGTTTTTGTTGATCCAAAGATACCTCAATCCACTTTTCCTCACCGGCAGCATTTTTTGTTCCCAAAACTTTTTCATCTTGGTTTAGGTCAGCTGGATCAGCCGTACTTTGGGCTAGCGAAGTTTTGGGGTAATCAACAGCTTTGTTATTAAAAATAGCTGCCGAGGCAGTTTCATCAAAAGAGCCAGGAGATTTAAGCACCTCATCTTCGCTGCAACATGATGTGGTAGGATCACCTGATAAGCCCAATTTATAGGCAATAGTTTGTTTAAGTGGCAAGTAGGTTAAAACTGCTGTTGCCACAATCGCTATAATAATAAGGGGCAGAAATCGGGACATTAATTTCATTGTCGTATCCGGCTTCATTTGAAGTCAAGAGGGAGTTTCCAAACTGATGTTTAAAAAACTTTTATCCACCTGTTTATTTTTAGTTAGTGCCTTGGTGATTTTTATCTATATAGTGCCTTCAAAGCAGTCAGAAATATTGTCACCTTTAGTCCCGGGGCGGATAGCAGCCAATTTATGGTTGCCGAAAAACGGAGATAGTACCTTTGAAAAGGCACCCGAAATTTCAGCCGAGTCTGCTTATTTTGTTGATATCAACACCGGCCAGGTTTTGTATCAGAAAAATCCAGATCAAAAATTGCCAATTGCTTCTTTGACGAAAATTATGACTGCGATTGTTACTTTAGAAAATCGTAGTTTATCTGATCAAATTTTAATTAGTGAAAAGGTTTCAAAAATGGAGCCTGACTCAATGTTACTTTTGGCTGGGGAAAAACTAACTGTTGAAGAACTTTTGGAAGGAGTATTTTTGGTATCAGCCAATGATGCTGCACAAGCCCTAGCTGAAACCACTTTTGATAATTATGATAAATTTATTTCCGAAATGAATAATACTGCTATAAGGCTGGGATTGAAAAATACACTTTTTGTTAACCCTACTGGTTTAGAAGAAGATAATAGGCAACAATACTCAACCGCTTTTGATGTAGCTTTAATGAGTCGTTATGCCATTAAAACTTTTTCTCACTTGATTGATATTACCAAACAACCGCATATTTTAATTCCCAAAACAGAAACCCATCAAGATTATGATTTATATTCGGGTATTAATTTACTGACCACTTATCCTGGAGTGATTGGTTTTAAAACAGGTTTTACTCCAGGGGCAGGACTCACTTTAGTAACCCTAGCCCAAAAAGATGGCCACCAAGTTTTAGGGGTACTGCTTCATTCAGAAAATCGTCGAGAAGAAGCAAGAGAACTTTTAGATTACTCCTTTAAAAAATTAGGTATTTAAAACACCTATACAATATTTTGTATATTGACAGACGATATAGACAATATGTTAAGTTAAATACGTTGTGTGTAATATAGATGAGATGTCCTTTTTGTAGCGCATCTGTGAGCCGTGTAATTGATAAACGAGCCGTTTTAGGTTCAGGTGAAATTCGCCGGCGGCGCGAGTGTCTCAAATGCTCGAGGCGCTTTACCACTTATGAAAGACTTGCCAATTTTGGTTTGGTAGTAGTAAAAAAGGATGGCCGAAAAGAAATTTTTGATCGGGAAAAATTAAAAGCTGGATTACTTAAGGCGCTAGAGAAAAGACCCGCTATTGATAAGGTTGATTTTTTAACAGATAGGATTGAGCGAAGACTGTGGCGGCGGAAAAAAGCTGAAGTAGCCTCAAAATTGATTGGTAGTTTGGTTTTGGTAGAGCTTAAAAAAGTAGACACAATTGCCTATTTGCGGTTTGCCAGTGTCTATCGCCAATTTGAAAAACCAGAAGATTTTGCCAAAGAATTGTTAATTATTGAAGGATATAAATGAAAACTAAAAATAAAATAATCGGATTACAAGTTTCAACCCCGTCTCATTCAAAAACTAATGGGATTAAAAGAGATGGTATAAAGACCAAAAAAATGTTTTATGACAGAGAGCAAGCTTGGGAAATAGGAAAAAATATTCCTGTTGCCCCAAAAGATTTGATTGAACCTCAACTTTCTGAAACTGCCCTTTATATTGGTCAAACCAGATACGCCAAAAGAGACAATCAAGGTAATCCCGATGAGTCTACTAAAGAAATGTTTTGGAGGGTAGCTTACAACATTGCTGCCGCTGATTTACAGTTTGACTCTGATAAAAAACATATGCTCTCTGTTGCCAAAAATTTTTACCAAGCAATGGCTTTGCAAAAATTTATTCCTAACACACCAACTATGCTTAATGCTGGTAAACCAATGCAACAACTTTCTGCCTGTTTTGTGTTGCCGGTGGAAGATAATATGAAATCAATTGCTAGAACTTTAGTTGATATGGTGATGATCCATAAATCCGGTGGAGGAACAGGTTTTTCTTTTTCCAGACTTCGTCCCTATGGGGATACAATTGCTTCTTCCGGTGGTACAACTGTTGGCCCAACTTCGTTTTTACAAGCTTATAATGATGTGACTTCACAAATCAAACAAGGAGGGGTAAGGCGTGGAGCTAATATGGGAATACTACACATTACCCATCCCGATATTTTACGTTTTGCTGTGATGAAAGTAGATGAATTTTCTTTGACCAATTTTAATATTTCAGTCACAGTTACCGAAGAGTGGATGGAACAAGTTAAAAAGGACAGCAAATATGTTGATAGTGAGCCTCATTGGGAAGAAATTATTGAAGAAATTAAAGCAGCAGAAGCTATTCGTGATGTTGATCTAAAATTAAAACGGGTCGAAGATGGAGTTAAAAAATTATATGATCTGGTCCGCGCTACCCACCCTGATGAAGGCTATGACTTAATTAATCCTCGCAACGGAGAAGTGGTAGGTCGTCTCAATGCCAAAAAAGTCTTTTTACTAATTACCCAACTGGCTTGGCATTATGGTGATCCAGGAATGATTATCATTGATCGGATTAATAAATCTAAAGCTAATCCAGTACCACATTTGGGTACAATTGAGGCCACTAATCCTTGTGGTGAGCAGCCACTCTTGCCTTATGATGCCTGTACTTTAGGAGGATTAAATATTGGAAAAGCTGTAGTTGATGGTCAGATTGATTGGGAAGGGTTGGGGAAAACTGTGAAGATGGCTGTCCACTTTTTAGACAATGTTTTAGATATGAATAATTACCCAATTCCTGAAGTAAATGATATGACAAGACAAGTCAGACGTATTGGTCTTGGGGTGATGGGTTTTGCTGATATGTTAGTTCAACTTGGGGTAGGTTATAACACTGATGAAGGGTTACAGGTAGCAGAAGAAGTGATGAAATTTATTAATCAACAAGCCAGAGAAGCTAGTATTGAACTTGCTAAAACAAGGGGAACATTTTTGGCTTGGAAAGGATCAATTTATGATCCAAACAGCCCTTACTTTTGTGGGGAAGCTTTAAAAGTAAGAAATGGAGCTATTACCACTATTGCTCCAACTGGAACTACTTCCATGTTAGCTGATGCTTCATCTGGGATTGAACCATATTTTGGTATTTCTTATGCTAAAAACACTATTGAGGGTAAAAGACTATTTAATACTAACTCTTTCTTTTTAAAAGTAGCACAGGAAGAAGGTTTTTATTCAGAAGAACTCCTCGAAAAAATTGAACAAAATCATGGTTCAGTTCAGGGTCTTTCTGAAGTGCCCTTAAAATGGCAAAAAGTTTTTGTGGTAGCTCATGATATTAAGCCTGCATGGCATATTAAAACCCAAGCTGCTTTTCAAAAACATGTTGATAATGCAATTTCTAAAACAATCAACTTTGGCCATGAAGCTACAGTTGATGATGTTAGAGATGCTTATATGATGGTTTATGAAACAGGTTGTAAGGGGGTAACAATTTATCGTGATGGTTCCAGGGAAAAGCAGATTTTAGAAACTAAAAAAGATAACTCATATTATGATCAACTAGCTGGAGCCAAACAAGACAAAGTAGAGGTAGTAGTAACACAAGATTCTTTAGCAAACAGGCCAATGATTTTGCGAGGCCGAACTTATAAAATTAATACTCCAGTTGGGGAGGCGTTTGTCACTATAAATAGGGATGAACGAGATCAGCTGTTTGAAGTTTTTGTCACAATTGGCCGAGCTGGAATGCACACAGCTGCAGATGCTGAAGCTATTGGCAGGTTGGCATCTTTGGCTCTTCGCCGAATTTCCCGAACTGATGCCAACTCGATTGCCAGAAAGATTGTTAACCAATTACGGGGTATTGGTGGTTCTTCTCAAATAGGTTTTGGTAAAGACAGGGTGATGAGTTTGGCTGATGCTATTGCTAAGGCTTTGTCAGAAGAGTTAGCTTTGATTGAGAGTAGTAAAGTAGAGGAAAATCAGGCAGAAACGCTACCTCTTAATTTAACTGTGGAAAATAGTGATTATCAAGACTCGGAGATGGTAGCACTTTCTCCTGGCCAAACCAGTTTGGTGGCTGATCTTTGTCCCCAATGTGGACAGCCCAGTTTTGTTTTTCAAGAGGGATGTAAAAAATGCCACAGTTGTGGTTATAGT
>CAZZHC010000017.1:0-9729 GCA_964653745.1 uncultured Gammaproteobacteria bacterium | reverse complement strand
CAGCTACAAAATACAGTAAAAGTGCCACAACCAAAGCACAGATAAACTGCAACAGCAGTAAATATCTACCTCGCATCCCAGCATATTTACCACTAAATGAGATAAAAATTTTTCTTAAATCATCAGATAGCCCGATGGCTCCAAAAGACAATAAGGTAAAAAGCAGGATAAAAATTTGGCTATTAAATTGGTAACCAGTGATTAAGAAGATGATTACAGTCAAAAGTACTACCACCGCAATTACTAAAATCCCTCCTCCAACAGGTGTGTCAATATCTTTACCGGCTAAAAGTTTGTTATGAATTGGGGTAGTAGTATCATGAACATTAAGACTAACAATCTTTTTGGAACGCCTTTTTAAATAAAATAGCAGGTCGATAAAAGGCACCAGCGCAAAACTGGTAATAAAAAACGATATCCAAATTAGACCTAGTAACTCAATCATCTCTTTTTGGTAATTCTTTTGACCACCTCATCTAATTTTACTGCTCTTGAGCCCTTAATTAAAATAACATCTCCGTTTTTGACAATTCTTAAAATTTTAGAGACTATCTGATTATTGGATAAATTTGCCTCCATCCGTTCCGGACTAAATCCTAACTTGAGCAGCTCATCGGCAATATATTTAGTCTCACCACTACCCAAAAAGACTAGATCTATTTTATCTTTGTAAAGTTTCCTGGCGACTTCTCGATGCATCTGCTCTGAATAAACTCCAAGCTCCCTCATTTCACCTAACACCACAATCCTTCTTCGAGCAGAGATTTCATCTAAAACATTAACTGCTTCTTCCACTGCTGCAGGAGAAGCATTATAAGTATCATCCAATACGTCCCAATCTCCCAAACCCGATAATAGCTCTAATCGATGAACTACTGGTTGGAGATTTTCCAAACCTTTTTTAATATTAATCAAACTTAAACCTGAATTTAAACCCAAAGTAGCTGCTGCCAAGGCTGGATAAATAAAATGTCTGCCCAAAAGATTTAGTGCCACCTCAACTCTTTCCACTCCATAATTTAAACCAAACTTGGTTTGATTATTTTCCAATCTTACATTGCTTGCCCAAACGTGACATTCATCTTTGTTGGTGCCATAAAATAAAACTTGGGCAACTGTAGCTTTCGCTAATTTTCTAGTATAAATATCATCCCAATTTAAAATAGCAAACCCATCTTTGGGTAAAAGTTTTACAAGTTTGCCCTTTTCTTCCAAAATTTGATTAATATTGCCTAAAAACTCACTGTGAGCAAAATAAATTCTGGTTACAATAGCAGTGGCAGGTGCAACTATAGACAGATAAAAATCCATTTCTCCCGGGTATTCAATTCCCATTTCTAAAATTACTTTTTTTATGCCAGGTCTTATTTTTAAAAGAGTGGAAGGGATATTAAACAAAGGATCAATGTTACCAACACTGGCCAAAGTTTTATATTTTTGCGACAAAATCTGTAAACATGCTTCTTTAGTAGTAGTTTTCCCCACTGAACCAGTAATACCAATAAAAGTCGACCGGGGATAAAGTTGGGCAATTTTTTTGGCCAAAAAAAACCTGGCCAGATGAGCAGGTTTTTTAAAAGTTTTAATATTGCCCCAAGCTGGGTGATGTTTTAATTCCATTTGTAAGTTATATTTTACTACTTTTAACTAACAGTCTTTGCTTTAAGTTTAAAAACAACTGATAAGATAATATCCTCTCTTTTCAAATCAAAATAAGATTTTTGTTTAATTGTGTTACTAGGAGCCAAAATTTTGACCTGGTTCACTTTCTCCTTTAAAAGGGGGTTAATGTAAAGTGAGCCCCCTACCGTTCCCGGAGTCGATCTTAAACCCTCCAAGCCCCCTAAACCTTGATCACTTGCAAATTCAGCCAGTTTTATTAAAGATACCCCAGAATCAGCTTCTAAAAAGGCTTCCTCAATTCCTAATCCTAAACGGGACACTTTGCCTTTCACACCAAAAATTTTTAAATTATCACTGCGGTTACGAATTACAAGCCCTTTAACTCCCAAATCTGCAATAGCCATTTTGCTCCCTGACCCAAAAATTAAAAATTCCAGCTTAAGTTCACGGCAAAGTTTAATGGATTTAATAAGCTCTGCAGTAGTAGTGGCAATATAAAAAGCTGGTACTTTTCCACCGAGTCCTGTTTGTAAATGCTCGGAAATATCACTATCACATTTGATACGGTTGTCCCCCAACTGGGAGATTAAAAGACTTATCTTATCATCCATGCTTTAAAGCCCAAGTTACTGCTCGTTGATCAGACCAAAGTTTTTCCTTACCTTGATAATTCATTGATTTTTCATGGCCTTTACCAAAAATACCCACCGTATCACCTTTCTGAGCCATTTTAATTGCCAATTTAATTGCTTTGCCTCGATCTGGCTCTCTAAATAAAGTTTCGCCCTCCACTGCTCCAGCAGAAGTTGCAGCCTTGGCAATCACATCAATAATTTTATTTCTATCTTCATACCTGGGATCTTCATCAGTCAAAATAGTAATATCAGCAAGCTTGGCTGAAATTTTTCCCATCATTGGCCTTTTCTCAACATCTCTGGCTCCAGCACAACCAAAAACTGAAATAATCTTTCCAACCTTCCCAGACCAGGTCTGGGAACGCAAAGTCTTTAAGGCTTGTTCTAGAGCATTGGGGGTATGGGCAAAATCTACCACTATTTTAACACCTAAATTATTTTTAATTTTCTCCATCCTACCAACTAGACCTGCAAAATGTTCCAAACTTTTTTTAATTTTTAACTGGTCCAACCCCAAAACCATCCCCACTGCTGCAGAGGCCTCGGCATTATAAACATTATATTCACCTGGTATTTTCAGCTTTAAAGGAAAATTAAAAGGAGAAACATCAGCACTTTTCTTTAAACCAAAACTGATAATTTTACCAGTAGTTAAATTTACCAACTTATCAAAATTAGCATCATCTTTGTTTAAGATAGCCCATTTAACATTTTTGATCAGTTTTGCTTTAGCCTGAAAATATTTTTCAAAAGTTCCATGATAATCAAGATGTTCATGTGTAATATTAGTTACCACCCCAATTTCAAATTTAATTCCCCAAACCCTAAATTGTTCCAAGGCATGAGAGGTAACTTCCAAAACCATAAATTCATCCCCATTTTCCAAAGATTTTTTCAGTAGTTTTTGTAGTAAAAATGGGTTGGGGCTGGTTACATGAAGGCCTGGAGAATTAATGGTAGAAATCATGGAAACTTTTTTACCTACATCTTTTAACATCTGGTAAATCAAATTAACAGTGGTGGTTTTTCCATCAGTTCCAGTTACCCCAATTACTCGAAGCTTCTTACCCGGAAAACCATATTGAATATTGGCCATCACCCCTTCTGGCAAATGTTTTCCTAGATTAACCAATCTATTTGGCACCAATTTCCTAATCAATCTTTTCATGGGAGAATTATATTTGATATTTAGCTTTGACTCAAGTAAAACAAAAATTAAAGCACATTCATCACCCTAAGGTTACCAAACTCATACCACCATCAACTGTTAAAACTTCACCACAAATAGCATCATTTTTGGCCAGAAAAATCACACTTTCTGCTATTTCTTCTGGTTGAATCATTCTTTTTATTAAATGCACCCGACCAAGTTCTTCTTGCTCTTTTTGATCTGGGTTATCCCACATTGGTGTAGCAACTCGACCAGGGGCAATTGCATTTACCAAGATTTTTGGAGCAAGTTCTTTTGCTAAATTCTTTGTATAGCTTTCAGTAGCAGCTTTAAAAGCAGAATAAGCAATAGCAGAAGGTCTTCCATATCCAAGTTTTGCATGAACAGAAGAGATATTAATTATTTTTCCTTCTGTCATCAACTGTAAAACATACTTTGTCACCATCACACAACTTAAGAAATTATTCTTGTATATATTTTCAAATGCTTTAAGATTTGTTGGACTGTCATCTTCATCAAAAATTCCAACATTGTTAATTAATACATCAAGGTGCAAATATCGTTGTTTTATTTTTTCCAACATTTCTGAAATACTATTTTCATCTGATACATCAGCTTGGATGTTTATATTATCTTTAGAGTATTTATTACACTCCTCCAAAACTTCTTGTGCACCTTTTGAATCTGATTTAAAGTTAACAATTACACTGGCACCCTCTTTTGCAAAAGCTATAGCAATTGATTTTCCAATTCCCTTTGAAGCACCAGTGACTAAGACAATTTTATTTTTCAAATTCATATTATTTATAGTTCCTCCTCTGATAATAAGGGATAAATATCTAAAGCTACTTCTTCATAAGGATGAGCTTTTTTGATGGCTGCAATAATTTCTTTTGCTTTTTCTCTCGGGCAAACAGTTTCAAGTCTGACTTCTGCAACTTCTTCTAATTTACCAACTTCCCCAATAAAAGGGTGCGCTCCATCTAAAGGCTTAAAAGTACCAATACCTTGAGCTGAAAATGAACAATGACTATAATTTCCAATCATTCCAGCCCCAGCATCTCCCATAGCCTCTCTTACAGCATCAGCATGTGTTTGGGGAACAAAAATAACAATTTTAATTAGATTACTCATAGCTTGATTATAGCAAAAATCCAAACTTATTGATCTGGAGCTATGTTGTAATACATTAACAACTCTTTGGCTATGGCAAAAAAGGTTGGGGCTGCGGTTTCTGCTCCAAAAATAGATGATGAGGGCTCATTATATTTGACCAACATCACAAATTTGGGATTATCTGCCGGGGCAAATCCCACAAAAGAAGCAATGGTTTTTTCAGCATCATAATGTCCTGCTACTGGAATTTGAGCGGTCCCAGTTTTCCCGGCAATTTTAAATCCTTTGGGGGCAAAGGCTTGAGCTTCACCCTTTGCCACTGCTTCAACCATCATATTGGTAACAATTTTAGCAGCATCAGAACTGATTGGCTGTCCTAACACTTTAGGTTTAATTTTAATAAGTTTATCATCTTTTTGAATAGCTTGAACCACTTCCGGCTGCATTAAATATCCCCCATTGGCAATAGCAGAAATAGCCCTCACCATCTGAATTGGGGTAGCAGCCAAACCCTGACCAAAAGAAGCTGTGGCGAGATCAATTTCTCTCCAATCCTTCTTGGGTCTTATCTCCGGGCTTTCTTCATCCTGAAGATCAATATTGGTAGAGCTGCCCAAACCAAAACTTTCAATATATTTATATATTTTCTCCACTCCCAATTTTCTTCCCACAAACACCATCCCAGTGTTATCAGAATGCACTATTACATCAGTCATAGTTGCATCGGGATTATATTTATTATTCCAAGTTCTAATTTGATAGTTGGCAATTGTGACTGGCCCAGAGCAAATATCACATTTGGTATCAGGTTTAACTAGATTTTCATTAACAGCTGCCGCCATCACCAAAGCTTTAAAGGTAGATCCAGGCTCATAACTATCTGCTACAGCAGGGTTTTTAAAAAATTCTTTAGAAAATTGAGCAAAATTATTAGGATTATAGTTAGGATATGAAGCCATAGCCAAAACTGCTCCAGTTTTAGGTTCCATTATTATCACTGTGCCAGATTTAGCTCCATATTTTTCCATCCCCACTTTTAAATTTTTCTCTACAATATATTGGACCGATCGGTCAATATTTAAAATTAAATTCTGGCCATTTTTTGGTTCACGTTTGACAAATTTACCTGTTAAAATAGGCACACCTTGCGCATCTTTTTCTTCTGTTAAAAGACCTTCTGTGCCTTTTAGATAACCATTATAAAATCCTTCTATGCCAAAATAGCCAGTCGGTTTACCAATCGAATCAGACCCCACAAACCCCAAGATATGGGCAGCAGATGAAGCTTCAGGATAAAACCTGGAAGCACCGCTTTCAAAACCTACTCCAGTCAAGTTTAACTTATCAACCTCTGCTTTAACCTCTAAGCTAACATCTCTTTTTAGGGCTGCCCAGTATAAATCCTGGGACAATTTAGACTTAAAATCATCCCGTAGCACTGAAATTTGGTCAGGAGTATCTTGACTGATGATTTTGGCCAGTTTTAAGGCCACTTCATCTTTACCTTTAATTACTTTTGGTAATCCATAAAGCAGAAATGAGGGTTTATTGGAAGCTAAAATTGAATTATCAGAAGATAAAATTAAACCACGAGGGGCATCTAAAGTAAGGCTGGTTAAATGCTGTTGTTCTGCTTTGGCTGACAAATCATCAAAACGGAGTACTTGCCAATAAAAAAGCCTAATTGCCACAACTGCTAAAATCAAAATATAACAGTTACGAAGAAATTTTAATCTCATGAAACCCTTCTAATAACTTCTAGGTTACTGGGCGGCAAGTACGTTTGCAAGCTTGAGATATTCAATATTTTTAACACTGCTAAATCCTAGTTGGGTTGCTTTCTGCTCCATGGCCGCTAAAGATGCCTTTTGGGCAATCATATTTTCCAAAACCTGATTTTCCAGTTCCAGTGAGACTTGGGCTACCTTAAGTTCTTGAATTTTATTCCCATAAGTTGAGAGGCGACTGACCATCCAAATTTCAATCACGGCAATTAGCAAAAAACCCACCGCGAGTATGCGGATAAGTTTCATTGCTCGATTTTTAGGCGCACTTTCCTTCTCTTGCTTTAAGAGTTCCATGGGCAGTTTTTCGAAACCTAACTAAATTGTCTCACTATTTGGTCGAAGGAGCAAGCACAGCAAATACTCCGCCACCGTCTGCAGTAGCTGTTAGTTTACTACCATCAATTTTGGTGTCATATTCTACCCAACTATTTTTACCATCATCATAGCGGGCAATTTTACTACCATCGGGTGGATTATTGGGCAAATCAATAGTTACCACACCATTTGGCACAGTTTTGGCAATTGGAGCATTAATAGCATAAGCCTTACCGGTAATAGTTTTACCGTCAGACAATTTTGGTGCTCCGGACAAATCATTAGTAATCACAAATTTAACCAAAGATAAATCAGTTGAGTTTGGATCAATTTTATTAGTCAAATGTCCATCTCCAGAAGTTAAAACACCCAATGCTACATCAGGCTTTTGTAAATGCCACTGGCTGACCATCCGAAAAGCTTGTTTACCCTTTCTAATGTGCAAAGTTAGAGTCCCATTTTCTACATCCTTGTCATAAACACATTTTCCGCCAGTCGAGCAAGAACCAAATAAAATTTCCTGTTCATACTCTCCTTTTCTTTCCTTGGTATTAATATCACCGGCAGCTCCCCTGTCTACTCCTTCAGAGTTATATGCCAGCTCATATTTAATCTGATCATAAGAACCAGTTCGTTTAATGTTTAAAACTAGGGCGTTACCATCACGCCTTGGAGAAATTATGGCATAAGGTCCTTCCGGATCAAAAGACAAATCAACTTCTTCAACTAGTTGTGCTTGCTTGGCAGCAATAAATTTTTGGTAGGCAAAAAATCCACCAATTATAATTAAAACTATAATGATTACCAAACCTACAGTTAATCTGTTTTGAAATAATGATTTAATATTAGGCATGTTGTGTAACCTGTTGTCTTTCTAATATAAATTTATCACGTTTGCATGGAACTTGCATCGGGTAAGAACCCGTAAAACAACTGGTACACACTCTATTTTTTAATGCTGGTCCAATAGCTTGCAAGCCAAATTCTAAGCTTAGATAGCCTAAATAATCAGCCTCTATAAATTGTTTAATCTCATCTACTTTGCCTTGAAATTGAGCCGCAATTAGTTCTGTTTGATCGGCTGTATCTACTCCAAACCAACATTCTCTAATAATAGGTGGTGCCGTAATTAAAACGTTTACCTCGCTTGCTCCAGCTCCTTTCAGTAAACGAACAATCCGCCTAGTTGTTGTACCCCTAACAATACTGTCATCAATAACAACAATTCTCTGGCCATTAATAATTTCTGCAAGAGGAGTGTATTTTAATTCAGCTGCCTGCTCTCTTAATCTTTGTGATGGCTCAATAAAAGTTCTCCCCAACCATCTATTTCTGATTAATGCCCCTCTGACAGGTATTTTAGATGCACAGGAATAGCCTTCTGCAGCTGGGCGAGCAGTTTCTGGAATTGGTAAGACCCAATCTACATCTAGAGGGTGTTCTCGCGCCAGCAGCTTACCCATCTCAAATCGAGCATTTTCTACTCTTTTACCTAATAATTTACTAGCTGGATCACTAAAATAATAAAATTCAAAACTACATAGTGCTTCTTGCTTCCTATCAAGATTGTCGTGTTGGACTCCAGTTTGATCGATTGTGATGATTGTCCCCGGAGCTACATCTTCAATAAACTTACTGCCAGTCTTGTCAAGTGCGTTTGTTTCTGAAGCCAAAATATAACCGGTCCCATTAATTCTACCTAAACTTAAAGGCCAAATACCATGAGAATCCCGAACACCAACTAAAGAATCTTTTGTGGCAAGCACTAAACTATAAGCACCCCGAAGTTGTGGCGCTGCAGTTTTAATTTTCTCTACAAAAGTATCACCGGGGGAAGTTGCAATTAGTTGAGCTATTACCTCGCTATCGGATGTAGATGTAAATTTCATACCTTCAAATTCTAAACGTTTTCTCAATTCATCAGCATTAAACACATTACCATTATGTCCTATTATAAAAGGGCCTAAGTCGGAACTTATAATATATGGTTGAGTGTTTTCTTTGGAAGAAGAACCTGTTGTACCATAACGGTTGTGACCGATACCAATCCTACCTGCCAGCCAATCAATATCTCTTTCTCCAAAAACTGCATGTACCAAACCTCGTTCTTTATGTAGACGGATTTGTCCATCATCAGTAAAGACACCAATTCCACTACCCTCCTGACCTCTATTTTGTAGGGCAATTAATCCGTAAAATAAATCTTGGCTAACTGGTTTATCTTTAGAGAAGATGCCCAACACTCCGCACTCATGTTTGGGGGCTTCTAGAATCATGATTTATTCGTTTAGAAATTTCTTCTGATAGTTTATCAATTTTGACTCTTTCTTGTTTGGCAGTGTCTCGATCCCGCACTGTCACCATCTCATCTTCCAGACTTTGAAAATCAACTGTCACACAAAACGGGGTCCCAATCTCATCTTGGGAAGCGTATCTACCCCCAATATTACCCCTCTCATCCCACGCTACCATAAACTCTTTCTTTAGGTCAAGACAGATTTTTTGAGCAGCTTCAACAAGCTCCGGCTTATTGGCCAAAAGTGGGAAAACTGCCACTTTATAAGGAGCAAGTTTGGGATGTAACTTCAATACGGTTCGCCCATTTTCCTCACTGTAAGCATCAAGCAGGAAAAACAGCAGCGAGCGATCAACCCCTAAAGATGATTCAATATCCCAGGGTAAAAACTCATTATATTTTAAATTTTGACTACTATATTCTTGATGCCTTTTTAAATCCCAATCACCCCGATGGTGCACCCCCATAAATTCTGCCCAACCCCAGGGAGCCTGGTATTCAATATCTGTGGCAGCCTTGGCATAATGGGCCCGTTCACCTTCAGCATGATCTTTAAACCTTAACTTTTCTGCCTTTATACCAAGACTGGTAAACCAACTCATCCAATATTTTTTCCAATATTCAAATTGTTCCATGGCCTTTTTTTCATCAGGTTCAACATAATATTGAACCTCCATTTGCTCAAATTCCCTGGATCTAAAAGTAAAATTGCCTGGAGTAATTTCATTGCGGAAAGCCTTACCAATTTGAGCAATACCAAAAGGCAAGGTGGGCCGTTCGGTAATT
>CAZZHC010000016.1:3394-9895 GCA_964653745.1 uncultured Gammaproteobacteria bacterium | reverse complement strand
TTTAGCCTTTGAAAAATCTCCACAAAGCGGACCCGTTTCTAGTGGTGGCACAAAATTTGGATCTGTTACCACATATTTTTTCCAGTCCAAACCTGCTGCCGCAAAAGCTTCCCGGCAAAGATCTTCCACTGTATGCACCTCCCCGGTAGCAATTACAAAATCGTCCGCTTCGTCCTGCTGTAACATCAACCACATCGCCTCCACATAGTCAGGTGAATACCCCCAATCTCTTTTTGATCCCAAATATCCTAGTTTTAATTTTCCATTTTGAACAATTGGTTCTCCAACTTCGTTGAGTGGTATCTCACCTTTTTTGTTATTCTTGATACAAGCCACCGCTGCTGTAACTTTTCTGGTCACAAAATTCAAACCTCTTCTTGGACTTTCATGATTAAATAAAATTCCACAAGTAATAAACTGGGGATTTTTTTTATCCAGGCGGGCAATGTGGGCCATCCGATGGGCATATTCTTTGGCAGCAGCATAAGGATTAGCTGGAGCAAAAGGAGTATTTTCATTTTGAGGCACAGTTGGGGGGGCTCCAAACATTTCTGATGTTGAAGCCTGATAAATTTTAGCTTTTGGGACAATAGCTTTAGCTCGTTCAAAAACACTTACTGCCCCAAGTCCCGTAATCATCATCGTACCCAATTTATCAGTGAATGAAGCCAATGGTGATGATTGAGCAGCTAAATTATAAATTTCATCAGGTTGAAAATCATATAAGGCTAAAGCAATAGATTCCGGAGATTGTAAATCACCGTTATAAATTTTTATTTCGTCTTTTAAATGTTTAATATTTCCTAAATCACCAACAGCATTTCTTCTGACCAGTCCCCCGACCGAATATCCCTTATCTAATAAAAATTCACTCAAGTATGAACCATCTTGTCCGGTGATGCCAGTAATGAAGGCTTTTTTCTTTTTTTTCATCTCCGTTAATATAATAGAAATTGGTTGGAGTAGTCAACACTGACTATTAAAAAGGCTAATTTCTTCTTCAACACTATGCAAAACCCCCTCACCAAAAGTATTAATAAATTTTTTAGTATCAAGCCAGGAATTTTGAGGCCGGCAGGCTGGCCTACCTTGATTAAAATCTGCAAATTTCACAGCTTCTACCAATTCTTTATTTAAACCAAATTGCTGAGCCAATGTTAAAGCAAATTGGTAGGGGCTGGTTGGGTTGGTTGATACAACATGAAAAATTCCTTGAGTTGGTTTTTTAATCATAACTGTTAAAGCTTTAGCAACATCATCAACAAATGTTGGTGTAATTTTTTGATCATTAACTGCTGATATTTTTTGCCCAGTTTGCAATTTTTCTAAGAAAAATCTGGCAAAATCTGATCTGCCAGCAAAATTTGCCCGGTAAGGCATTTCAATCCTGGCAATAGTATGAAAACATCCACTTTGTAAAATTTCTTCTTCCCCAAGCATTTTTGTTAAACCATACCAATTAATTGGATCCATCTCATCCTCTTCCGTGTAGGGGGCATTTTCTTTTTGACCATCAAAAACATAATCAGTTGATAAATGGACCAAATGAAGATTTAAACTTAAACAAATTGCTGCTAAATTTTTGGGGGCCATGGCATTTAATTTGAAAGCCAAACCGTTTTTATCGTCTTTCTCTTTTTCTGCCCCGTCAACATTAGTAAAAGCAGCAAAATTGACTACCGCTTTAGCTTGGGATTTTTCAATAAAATCTGCTAGAGATTTCGGGTCTAATAAATCAACTTCACTGTGAATTGGGGCACTGATATCAAATTTTTTTTGATTTAACTGGACAAATCTTGAACCAACCAAACCACTTCCACCAAAAACTATAATTTTTTCCATTATTTATTTAAATAAATTGGGATATTCCTTTTGATAATGTTCCCTTAAAGTTTTATTTTGTTTATCTTTATCAGACAAAATTGGATCTTTAATAGGCCAGGCAATATTTAAATCAGGATCATTATAGGCAACAGCTCTCATCCCGGACATAGCATGACCATCCCAATAAGAAGTAACCAAGTAAACATAATGGACTGCTTCTTGTCCTAAAACACACAAACTATTACCTAGTCCTTTTCTAACAAATAAACCATGTCTGTTGTTGTCATCAACATTAAACGTTTCTACCTGTTTAAAAGTAGGCGATTTAGGATCAATGTCAACAATAGCAATAAAAACCTGGCCGTTTAAAGGGTAAACCAATTTATCCCAAGGATCAGGATGAATTCCTCGCAGTACCTTAGGGCCAGACAAAGAGTGGTTCATTTGGACTGCATTGAACTCATAGCCCAAAGCTTCTTCCAACTCATCCTTATGGTAGACTTCTCTAAAAAATCCTCTGTTATCCCAGAAAATTTCCCGGTCTATTTTATAAAGTCCGGCAATTTTAGTCTGTTTAATGTAAGGCTTGATGTCCATAATGTTTTTGAGCCACCCGATCTACCACTGGCCTTTTTTCTTTTAAGAGTGGTTCCCACCACCATTTATTTTGGACATACCAATCAACCACTTTTTTAAGCCATTCATCAAAATTATGCTCCACTTTCCAACCCAACTTATTAATTTTAGCAGTATCAATAGCATAACGGAAATCATGGCCCAAACGATGATCAACATGTTCAATAAAGCTTTCATCTTTACCTAAATAATTTAAGATTTTTTGAGTAACCTCCAAGTTAGATTGTTCTTGTCCACCTACACAATAAGTTTCTCCAATTTTTCCTTTTTGCAAAACTAGCTCAATGGCCCTGGCATGATCTTTGACATACAACCAATCCCTGATATTTTCTCCCTTTCCCATTAAAGGTACTTTTTTGTCTTGCAAAAGATTAGTGATAAAACGGGGGATTAGTTTTTCTGGATCATGGTAGGGACCAAAGTTATTAGAACAATTAGTCAGTGTTACGGGTAGTCCATAAGTTTCAAAATAGGCTCTGACTAAATGGTCAGAACCAGCTTTTGAGGAAGAGTAAGGAGTTCTGGGGGCATATTTAGTCTCTTCATTAAACTTCCCATCTTCTCCCAGCTGGCCAAACACTTCATCAGTTGAGACATGATGAAATCTCTTAACTTTTTTTTGTAAAGCCATATCAAGTAACACTGCAGTTCCCAAAACATTAGTTTTTACAAAAACCAAAGGATCAAGGACAGATCTATCAACATGAGATTCTGCTGCAAAATGAACCACCGTATCTACTCCATCCATGGCTTTTTCCACCACATCAGCATCACAAATGTCACCCTTAATAAATTTATAATTAGAATTAGTAGCAAAATCTTTGGTGGAAGAAAGATGCCCTGCATAAGTTAATTTATCCAAATTAACAATTTTATCTTGGGGATGAGCTTTTAACCAATATCTTATAAAGTTAGAACCAATAAATCCACAACCACCTGTCACAAGTAATTTCATTATTTTTCTTCCTTTTGTATTAAACGGGCTTTTTCTGCCATAATATTTCCTGCTCTAAGTAGACTATCAAAAGTGCCAGCATCTTCCCAAATACCATCTATCACATCTACCCTTAGCTCATTATTTTTAAGATAAACATTGTGAAGATCAACAATCTCAAGCTCTCCCCTTTCTGAAGGCTTAAGATTTTTTGCATAACCCACTACACGACTATCAAACGTATAAATCCCAACGACTGCATAATTACTTTTTGGGTTTTGGGGCTTTTCTTCAATAGAAATTACTTTCATGTTTTCATCAAATTCAACAACACCAAACCTTTCAGGGTCATGAACTTTCTTAGCATAAATCTGCCCACCACCCTTAAAATCTTTAATATGTTTAGAAAAATCATAATCAAAAATATTATCACCCAAAATTAAAGTCACATAATCATTATCAATAAAATCAGCACCATAAATAAAAGCTTCTGGAAGCCCTCCTGGTTCAGACTGAACTACAAAACTAAAATGAGCACCAAAATCTTTTCCAGTTCCCAAAAGATTTAAATAATGTCCAGCAAATTCAGGAGAAACAACAATTAAAATCTCTTTAATATCAGCGCGGACCAAAGTTTCAATTGGATAAAAAATCATTGGTTTGTCATAAACCGGTAAAAGTTGTTTGGAAGTAACGTATGTGAGCGGACGAAGGCGGGTTGCTAATCCGCCTGCTAAAATTACACCTTTCATCTTATTTAAAAAATGCCTTGGCTAATAACCAAAGCTAGAGCAGCAATTAACAAATATTCTATCACAACTCCCCAAGAGAGAGTTTTATCTTTTAAGTGATGTAGCAGGGTGAGAAGTAGATAAACTAGGGCTGCCAAAATAAGTATTTGAAAACGTTTGGCGGGCAGATCTGTCAGTAGTAAAGCTACTATAAAAAATGGGGCTAAAATGATGAAAAACCAAGCTATCTTCATAATATTTCTCCTGCCTTAACAGCAAGTAACGATACCCAGTTAATAGCTAAAAATGATAAATGAGCCAGATGATGAGAAGAAAGTCTGAATACTCCCCTTCCTTGTAAAACTATAAAATCAACCAAGAGCAGCAAGGAGATAAAAGAGATTAAACCAATCCCGAAGGTTCTTATAATAAATACCGGGTTAAGGACACTGCTGGCAGATTTTACTGATGGAGCAACATTTGAAACTACCACTGGGACATTTTGAACTACTGGAGTATTTTCTACCGCTACTTTAGTACCACTGATATTACCTTGAGGGATTGCTAATGCCTGGTAGGGTTTACCAAACATTTGAACTACCAGGGTTGTTTGCTGGCCTTGTAAAGTCCCATCCACCACAGCAATCCCAATTTCTTGATAATTAGAATTTAAAAGATTTTCTTTATGAGAAGGTGAATTCATCCAGGCCTTAACCACATCAGAAGAGTTAGTAAAATTTCTGGCTAGATTTTCCCCGGCAAAGGAAAATCTATAACCTGCCCCTTTAATAAACCCCCACGGATCTTTACCTGACGGAGCAAAATGGGCCCAATAATTTTCTGCAAACATATTTTGGGCTTTAGCCACTGCTGCTTGGGATAAAGCCTGATTTTCTTGCAAGGGGGGCAGACCATTTTTAACTCTTTCTGCATTAGTATCAGCAATAATTTCTGATACAGTGATATTGGAAGACACACCCAACACACCTGGTTGAAAAACTTTAACCAAATCCAAACCTGTCCGAAGAAGTAAAAATAATAAAACATAGATTAGCAAATAATGCCAAGATAAAAGGTGGGCTTTTTGGTGAGTCTGGGGGTGAGGCAGAAAATAATGGAAAACTTTATGCCATTTCATCTAACTTCAAGTATAGTAAAGTTTAATTGATTTGCCAATTTTTCCATTAACTGGGATATTTAAAGAAAAACCCAAAGCTTGGGCCACAGTTGCTCCAACTCTAAGACCCGTAAAAGAACCAGGTCCAGTTTCTACTTCAATTCCAGTTAAATCTTTAAAATCCAGTTTGGTCACTTTTAAAATTTTCATGATCAAGAGAAGCAAGGCTTGAGATCCATACTCATTTTCCCCTCTCAAACACGCTAAAACTTTTTTTCCTTCTTTTAAGGTCACGCTAACCTGTTTTTGATCCTTGGTATCAATTACTAATATCATAACCAAATTTTAACACAAGTCAGTCTTATAGTTGCCTCGATTTGCATTATAGGATATAATTTCCCCGCTGCCCGCCTTATTCATGTTTAAACGTATTTTAAATTTCATCAAAAGATTACCAAGGTGGCTGGTAATTTTAATCATAGCTACTATTCTTGGCCTACTATATTTCCAAACCAGAGCCAATCAACCTCAAAAATTACAACTAGCCCAGATTAAAAGAGAAAATTTGGAAGAAAGTGTGAGTGCTTCTGGAACTGTGGCTGGGAAAAATATAGCTAATTTAAAGTTTTTAAAAGGTGGAAAGTTAACTTTTGTTAATGTCAAAACTGGTGACCGGGTTTTGGCAGGACAAACCCTAGCTGGGCTAGATACCCAAGAACTATCTATTGCCCTGCAACAAGCCCAAAATTCTTTAAAAGATAAACAGGCTGCTGCAGAAAAAATTATCGATGATATTCATCTTTTTCAATATGGTAATGGAGGTTTTGCCAATGTGGGCTCTGCCAATGAAACCATGACTCAAAGGCAACTTCGAACAACAGCAGAAGTAGCCAGAGATAATGCTTTTGATAATGTGAGGGCTGCTCAAAGGGATTTTCAAGATACAGTTATTACCAGCCCTTTTTCTGGAGTGGTTACCCAAGCTGGAGTTTTTCCAGGCCAGTTTGTAGGTCCTGGTGATACAGTAGCCCAAGTAATTGATGATGGCCAAACTTTTTTTGATGCTGAAATTGATCAGGCTGATTTTGGAAAAATTTTTGTGGGGCAAGAAGCAGATCTAACTTTTGATAGCTTTCCTGATCAAACCATTTCAGGGGTAATTAACCAGATCTTGCCTCAAACTAAATCATCATCTACTGGTGCTAACGTAGTTATTGCCAGAATTGTAATTCATGATCCTAAGAATTTAATTTTTGGCA
>CAZZHC010000016.1:0-3384 GCA_964653745.1 uncultured Gammaproteobacteria bacterium | reverse complement strand
GCCACTATTGTGGTCAGAGCAGCTAAAAATGTTTTAGCAATTCCCCAGGAGGCTTTAAAATCTGATAACACTGTACTAGTTCAAACTCCCCAGGGTCTAAAAGTAGTTAAAGTTGAACCGGGATTTAGATCTGATACTGATGTAGAAATTAAATCAGGCTTAAAAGAAGGAGACACAGTGGTGTTAAATCCACAATGAATTTTGCTGAAACGCTACAGCTTTCGATCACAGCTATTTTAGCCAATAGGATGAGGTCATTTTTGACCATGTTAGGAATTGTAATTGGGGTAACCTCTGTAATTTTGTTGATAGCAGTTGTGTCAGGTTTAAACAGTTTTATCACTGAACAAATCCAAGGCTTGGGTTCAAATTTAATGTTTGTTATCCCGGGCAGAGTGGGTGGAGCCAGAACCCCAGGTGGAGTTCAGGCTAACAGATTGGTATTTACCGATGCTACCAAACTCAAAAAAGAGTTAACCGGGCAGGCCGAAGTATCAGCAGTAGTTCAAAGATCTGCCACTTTAAAATATGCCAATAAATCAGATAAGGGAGCAGCGGTGTTTGGAGTAGAGGGAAATTACCCAAAACTTATTACTATTAAACTTGCAGAGGGCAGATTTTTTACCAATTCTGAAGCGCAGTCCGGTAAAAAAGTAGCTGTAGTAGGCTCAACTGTGGTCAAAGATTTATTTACCAGTACCCAACCTTTAAATCAAAAAATTGATGTGGCAGGAAATAAATATACTGTGATCGGAGTAGCAGAACCCAGAGGTTCAACTTTTGGGGTAGACCAGGATAATACTGTGATTCTTCCTATTTCAGCTGCCCAAAGGCAGTTTGGGATTGATAGGCTAAATACCATTTATATTTCAGCTAATAGGCCTGAAGATGTAAAATCTATTCAAACCAAAGCTGAAAATATTTTAAAAAAGAGGTTGTCTGAAGATGAATTTTCTATTTTAACCCAGGAACAAACCTTATCTACTATTTCCCAAATTACCAGGGTTTTAACCATAGCTTTGGGGGGAATTGCTGCTATTTCTTTAGTGGTGGGGGGAATTGGGATTATGAATATTATGTTGGTATCAGTCACGGAGCGAACCAGGGAGATAGGACTTAGAAAAGCTTTAGGAGCCAGACCCAAAGATATTTTAAGTCAGTTTTTAATTGAGGCAATAACCTTATCCGGTTTAGGAGGAATAATTGGTATTATTTTAGGGATTTTATTCTCACTTTTGGTGGGTAAATTTATTACCACAACTATCACTTTATGGTCAATTTTACTCTCTTTTGGTTTTTCCACCCTGGTTGGAGTCGTTTTTGGAGTCGCTCCAGCTATTCGCGCCTCTAAGCTAGACCCAATTCAAGCTTTAAGATATGAGTAATATCTAGCTTCCCGCTTCCGAAGTGGGAGCACAAAAATTAAATATTTCTCAAATTATTATTCTGCTTCAAAGTACCAAACCTGATATAATTTGACCATGGAAGAGCTGCAGAAAAAATTAGCAGATTTAAAAGATAGATTTGAGAAAATTGCCGGGCAATTTGACCTGGACGATCTCCGTAGACAAATCAGAGAACTGGAAGCCCAAATGAACAAAGAGGGCTTTTGGGATAGCCAGCAAGAAGCCAAAAAAATTTCCCAAAATTTGTCTAATAAACAAAAGCTAATTAACACCCTGGAAAGTTTGGAGAAAAAGATTAGTGACGCTTCAATTTTATTTGAAGATGTATCCATACATAATGAATTAGTCGGGGAGGTGGGGAGTATTGAAAAAGAACTGGATGAGTTAGAACTTCAGCTTTTCTTATCTGGTCCTCATGATGATAGTGAGGCAATTTTATCCATCCACTCCGGGGCAGGAGGAGTTGAAGCCATGGATTGGGCTGCTATGCTGGCCAGAATGTATCAAAGATTTTTTGAAAAAAAGGCTTTCAAATATGAAATTTCTGATGAAAGTTTTGGTGAAGAAGCAGGCTACAAGTCAATTTCTATAATTGTCCACGCTCCCCTTGCCTATGGCTATTTAAAAGGTGAGACAGGCACCCACAGATTAGTAAGACAGTCCCCTTTTAACGCTGACGCTCTTCGCCAAACATCTTTTGCTTTAGTTGAAGTTTTACCAGTAATTGAAAATGATGTTGAAGTGGAGATTAGACCTGATGAGATTGAATTTGAAGCTTTTAGGTCTGGAGGACATGGAGGACAAAATGTTAATAAAGTATCAACTGCTGTAAGATTAAAACATATTCCTACAGGTATCACAGTTACGGCCCAAACAGAAAGATCACAGCTTCAAAACAGAGAAAATGCCCTAAAATTACTGAAGGCAAAATTGTGGTCACTACAACAAGCTCAAGATAAAAAAACCCAAGAAGAGTTAAAAGGCGATGTTAGACAAGCCTCCTGGGGAACTCAAATCAGGTCTTATGTGTTACACCCTTATCATTTAGTCAAAGATCTGCGGACTAATGTTGAAACTTCTGATACAGATGCAGTGTTAGATGGGAATTTAGATGAGTTTATTGAGAGTGAAGTTAGAGGGCTGGACAAATTTGATTAAAAGTAGTTAAAATATATGTACATGGAAAATCAGGCTGCCACTTCTATTTCATCTAAATTTCCCCCCAACCGCATCTTTTTAGCAGTACTCGTGTTAGCAATTGTGCTTGGTGCTGTAACTGGCTATCTACTCGTCAACCCCACCAAAGCTGACCAACCTGCTCCTGTTAAAAATCCCAAAAGTGCCCAGCAAGACACCAGGACTTTCCGGGATTTTGCCGAAGGAGTTATCCAAAAAAGACCTGAACCCAAAAATGGTGATGATTATATTGAAGGAACCCATTTATTGGTCAGAGAAGGAGCAGTTCCGGTAGCTTTAACTTCATCGGTAACTGATTTAAGCCAATATGAGGGTAAGAAAGTTAAGGTCTATGGTGAAACCCAGAAGGCAATCAAAGAAGGGTGGTTAATGGATGTTGGTAAAGTTGAAGTTCAATGATCTCCTTTCAAAATGTTACCAAAAAGTTTAGCTCAACTATCACGGCCCTTGAGGATATTAATTTAGAGGTCAAAAATGGTGAATTTGTTTTTTTAGTGGGGCCTTCTGGTGCTGGTAAATCAACCCTACTTCGTCTCTTGGCTAAAGAATATTCCCCAACTACTGGTAAAATTTTAGTTGATGATGTTGATATTACCAAATTAAAACCAGAGGAACTACCTGTTTTTAGAAGAAAAGTTGGTTTTGTCTTTCAAGATTTTAAACTACTCGATGATAGAACCGTTTCGGAAAACGTAGCTTTATCTTTACAGGTTAGAAATACTCCGGAGCCAGAAATTGCCAAAGAGGTGGAAAGAACTTTAAAGTTATTTGAGATTTGGGA
>CAZZHC010000015.1:0-10196 GCA_964653745.1 uncultured Gammaproteobacteria bacterium | reverse complement strand
AGCAATTTATAAACTTTTTCTGCTTGCTCCAAAACTTTTTTATCATCTAAATCCAAACCAATTAAATGGACTTGATAAGGAGCAACACTTTCTGGCCAAATAATTCCTTTTTCATCATGAAAAACTTCCACAATTGTTCCCATGGTCCGAGAAATCCCAAAACCGAAACAGGCTGCTGACACTAATTTTTGCTGACCATTTTTGTCTTGAAAAGTTAGACCAAAAGTTTGAGCAAATGACTCTTTTAGAGGAAAAATATTTCCCACCTCAATTGCTTTTTCTTCTTGAAAATTTCCTCCACACTCACTACAAGCTTTTTGATCAGCAATTTCTTTATTGATTGCCTTTTTACATCCCTGGCAGAGATAAATAATATCTTCGCCGGAAGGTATTGCCACTTGAAACTCTTGAGAGATATCAGAAAATGTTCCACCCCCCGCTTTAGTTTCCATAACCTCAAGACCCAACCGTTCAAAAATTTTAAGATAGGCGTTTCTGACAGTTTCATAATACTCATTACGATCCTCATCGCTGTCATGAAAACTGTACAAATCTTTCATTAAAAATTCCCGCCCCCGCAAAAGTCCACCTTTAGCCCGAAGTTCATTTCTAAATTTTGTTTGAATTTGATAAACGGAGATTGGTAAATCTTTATAAGATTTTAAAAACTCACTCACTAAAGGATAAATTATTTCCTCATGGGTTGGGCCCAAGACAAAATCTGCCCCTGCTGCCCCTTTCAACTTAAATAAAACATCAAAGCTTTCAAAACGGCCAGTTTTTTTCCAGTTTTCTCCAGGATGAAGGGAGGGCATTGAAAGTTCTTGCCCACCAATTTTATCCATTTCTTCTCTCACAATATTGGAAATCTTATTAAGTACTCTCTGGCCCAGAGGCAAATATGTATAAACTCCTGCCATTTCTTGGTGGATAAAACCTGCTCGCGCCAATAGTTGATGGTTTAAAGACTGCGCTCCACTTGGAGCTTGTTTTAAGGTTTTAGGGAAAAGCTTTGAATATTTCATAACCTATACATTGTAACGTTTTCCAAGTGAAATTAGAAGAATTTTTTGATATCAGAGAAAGTAACTAGTAATATTAAAGCAATTAAAATTGCCATTCCCACTGTGTGAACCAATCTTTCTATTTCTGCCTTTACTTTTTTCCTAAATATTGCTTCAATGCTTAAGAAAAATAATCTTCCCCCATCTAAAGCTGGAAATGGCAAAATATTAATAATAGCTAAATTAAGTGATAATAGCGCCATGAAATTAAGATAAGGAATTAAAGGAGATTTAGTATTTAAAATCATTGAAGCTAAATTGGTAACCCCAACTGGACCAGAAACTGACTGCGATACTGGAGCCAAATCTTTTGTTTCAAAAGCAGTACTAATAATATGGGACAGGACTGCAATGGAATAAGAAGCTAAATTATAGCTATGAGTGATCCCAGAAAAAACTCTTTGCCCTCCCTGATAAGATAAATTAGCAACACTGACTGTACCAAGTTCTACCCCCAAAGCACCCTGACCAGCTGGAGGATTTGCCCTAGGAGTAACTGTCACAGTCCTTAAATTATTTTGATCATTTTGTAAAGTTAAGGTGGAAGATTTTCCAGTATTCTCTTTGGTTAAAGTAATCAACTGTTCTCCGCTGGTTATTTTTTGTGCGTTGAATCCAACCACCTGATCTCCAGGTTTTATCCCAACCTGATCTGCTGGAGAATTGGGAGAAACCTGTCCAATTAAAACCAAAGTTTGGTCAGTTTGTTCAACCCCTATAAAACGATAAGGAACAAGAAGGGGAATTTTTTCAGTAAAACCTTGAGCAAATAATACTATCCAAAAAAGAATTGCTGCTAAGATAAAATTCATAATTACCCCAGCAGTTACTATTGCTATTCTTTGCCAAACTGGTTTACTACCAAAAGATCTTTTGTTTTCTAAAATTTTTTTATCAGTCTCATCTTCTCCAAACAGTCTAACAAACCCCCCAATTGGTAAAAGATTAAGCGAAAAAATAGTTTCCCCAATTTTTTTACCCCAAATTTTAGGTGGTAAACCAAAACCAAATTCTAAAACCTTAACCCCAAATTTTTTGGCTGCAAAAAAGTGCCCAAATTCATGGGATAATACTAAAATGAGTAAGGTAATTAGGAAAATAATAATTGTAAAAAACATTGCAATTTAAACCTGCATCAACTCTTCTTCTTTGGCCTTACCCAAAGTTTCAATCTCTTCTCCTGTTTTATCCACCATATCTTGAAGTAATTTACTTCTCCTATCAAATTCATCCTCTCCAAATTCTCCAGCCTCTTGGCTGCCTTGCCAACTCTCTCTCATCTCTTGCCTAATTTGTCTAATCTCAATTTTAGCCTCTTCCATTTTACCGTGAACCACCTTGATAAATTCTTCCCTTCTTTCTTCTGTTAAAGGTGGAATAGGAAGCCTAATAATATTACCTTCAGCAGCTGGGTTTAAACCAAGATTTGCTTCCTGAATAGCTTTAACAACATCTGAAACAGCACTTATATCCCAAACTTGAATAGTTAAAAGTGTTGGTTGAGGGGCAGAGATGGTTCCCACCTCCATCAGTTTCATCCTGGTTCCATAAGCTGTTACAGGTAGCTCTTCAATTAAAGAAGGGTTGGCACGACCCGCTCTAACACTAGCTAGCTCCCTTTTTAAATGATCAATTGCTGCCCTAATTTTTTGACTTACCTCTGTTAAAACAAGATCCATTATTCCCCCCAAGTTTTACGTTTTTGCGTAGCAAAAAGGCAGAGTTAGGCTTGACCTAACTCTATTCTAGCAAATTTCCCAACTTGAATATTTTCCCCCAATTTCCCAATCACAGATTTAATTAAATCACCAATTTTTTGAGAAGGTTCTCTAATATATTCTTGTTCTAATAACTCTTGCACATTCTCTGGGTTCATTGAAGCAATTTGTAAAGAAAGTTCATGAGCTAAATTTTTAAAATCCTCTGTTTTGGCAACAAAATCTGTCTCACAAAGAAGCTCAACTATCACTCCAACCCTACCACCATGAGAATAAACATCAACCAAACCCATCTTTACTTCCCTATCTGCTTTTTGATTGGCTTTATCCAAACCTTTTTGTTTTAACCACTTTTTAGCCTCTTCTAGATCGCCCTTCGACAGGCTCAAGGCCTCCTTGCAGTCGGCAATCCCTGCCCCAGTCTGCTCTCTTAATTTTTTTATATCTTCTATGTTCATATTTATGATAAGACAGCGAGGTCACAAGGAACAAAGCAATTGATGCAGTTTTGTGCTCTATCTGACTTCATGATCTAGTTTACATCCTGTCACAAAACAAATCTATAGCGAGCAACGACACTAGCGTGCGAGCGGTGCTTTGTACTGTGACAAGCTGACTTTACTCCACCACTCTTTCTGATTCTTTAACTTCTTCTTTTTCCACAATTTCTTCAGCAGCTTCTACATCTGCTGCAATGGTTTCAGGGATCTCTGTTGCTGCCAACTCTTCTGCTTTTTCTTCTGCCTTTTTGGCAACACGGGCTGCTACTTGACCGCGCTCTTTTAGTCCTACCTCATAAGCTTTCCCAATAGTTTCAGAAATTATTTTAATGGATTTAGTAGCATCATCATTTCCAGGAATAGGATAGCTTAAAAGCATTGGGTCACAGTTGGTATCGGCAATTCCCACAATTGGAATATCCATTTTACCTGCTTCTGCCACAGCGGTTTTTTCTGTCACAGCATCAATTACAAATAAAGCATCGGGCAGCTTTTCCATTTGGGCAATTCCACCCCACTCAATATCAAATTTATCCAATTTTCTGGAAATTAAAAGCTGTTCTTTTTTGGTATATTTGGATAGTTCCCCTTTTTCTTTCTTTTCTTTAAGATCCAATAATTTTTTAGTATTTTTTCTAATCTCTTCAAAGTTAGTCAGTAATCCTCCAATCCAACGGGAAGTCATATAAGGGGCACCAGTTTTTTGAGAAATTTCTACAATAATTGGTTGAGCCTGTTTTTTAGTTCCCACTAATAAAAGTACTTTACCTTCTTTACCCAAATTATAAACATAATCTGCTGCTTCTTTTAAAAGTTTTTCAGAAAATTCCAAATTAACAATGTGGACTCCATCCCTCACACCAAAGATATATTCTCTCATTCTGGGGTTGCCACGACGAACCTGATGTCCAAAATGGACACCTGCTTCCAATAACTCTTGCATTGAAGGTGTAGAAATATTCATGTTTTCCTTATTCTTCTCTACCGCCAGTAGTTTTCAGGAAAATCCAAAGCGATAGATGTTTAATGTAGCAATTCTACCAGGTTCAAGTTAGCAAATCAAGGGCGAGGAAGAGACATGACAAAATTACCTTGTTGCCATACCGTCACAAATTGGTCCATCATTTCACAAGTTCTATCATAAGCTTCTTTATATTCTATTGGAGTATTGCCATTTAATCCTTCGATGTAAGCCTTTACATGACTAAATAAAACAATCCATTGATTGTGTTGAACATTTAATATATCAGGGTTTATCGCTCTCGGATAAGCAGCAATAAACTTAACAAGCCCCTCAATACCATCGTTTCTAAATGCTCTTATTTTACCTTGGGGGCTATTATCTATCCTGGCATGATGTCTCGGACAAACACAGACAAAATTTTCAATACTTTGCCTAAGCGGTAAAAACACTTTATGAGATTTGAAAAAAACTCGAGGGAAAATATGATCTTTTCCACTAACAGTTCCACTATCATCAGGACAAAAAGGACATCTGGGAATATGGGCCAAATAAAGTTCAAGTTGCTCTACCATAAAAATTACCTGCCTTTATGGGCAGGTGATAATATGTTTTAACAAATTTGTTTTCAAAAAGTCAACACTGAAAAATTAGGAATATTTTTCCTCAATTTGAGCAAGCCCAACTTGAATACGCTGCATAGCTTGCATTCTTTCCAAATTTTGAGAATAATCATCTAAATTAACGTAATGACTTTTTTTAAATTCTAGCCCCTTTAAAATTGGATATCTTTTTTGGGCTTGTTTATACATTTCCTGGGCTATTGTTCTATAACTAAAATGACCTTGAGGAACAGTCCGAAGTTCAGTAACCCAAAATCCCTCTCTTAAATTCATTCCCATATACCAACGCATATAATTTGCCAGTGTTGTTAAATATTGAGACTCTGTGGGAAAATCTTTTACTACAATAGTATGAGCAGATTTCATGTTTCCCATTAACTCGGTAAATTCTTTATCTAACCCCACAGCTGCAAATTCTTCGGGCATATCAAAACCATGCTCTGTAGTATAATTTTGGTGTTGTTGGGTTAACATTCTTTGTCTTTGTAAATCACGGTAAATTCCAAAGTTTCCCAAAATATCAAAAACAAGCTCGTAACCTGCAATTTCAAAAGCACGGGGTGGTTTATGTCTTCTATCACCCCTAAATTTTAAACTATCATACAAAACATCCCCCACCACATTTGGCCCCGCCTTTTTCATAATTTCAATTAATTGTTTTAATGGTAAATTTGCATGTGGGTAAAGCAAGGCTGCAGCAATATTTACTTCTGGATTAGAATCCATTTCCACCAGTACAATTCTTTCTCCTGGCCTTGGTATTTCTCCTTTGAGCAAGGACTTTGCTCTTTTTTTTAATGTCTCTTCTGTTTTCCTTAAATAATCTTGGTGGGCTTGACCCCATTCATTATCAACCACATCAAAAAATTTCGGCAGACCTTTTTTAAGTTCTTTGGTACCCTCTGCTGACAACATTTGCATTTCACCTAAATTATGGGCAGACATCTTTAACATTGAATAACCAAGGGCTCTGGCATTACCAAAAATCCCCACATTAGTTAAAGTTGATGCTGGAAGTAATACTCGGGCTACATCACAAGCTTTGGCTTTAATTGATTGGTTATAGGCAACGTTGGCAGCTTTAATGGATTTTTCATCAATCAAATCCTGATATGGCACAATGGGTTGATCCTCCTTCGATAAATCAGGAAATGTTTGGGAATCAAGAGGAATTTGCTGCCTAAAATAATCCTGTAAAGTAGGGAGTGATTTAGCATAAAGCTCAAAACAATCCCTATTTGTTTTCAAATATAAATTTTTATGGGGTGAGTCCATAAGGGTTGGTTCTTTAAAGAAAGAATAATCACCATCTGGACCCTTTTGATCAAAAATTACATAACGGGTTGATTTTTCCAAAGGGGAAAGACCAATTCTGGTATCTTCTAAAACCTTGGCAGCCACTTGAGAAATCCGATCAAAAAAGACATGAGCACCAGCCAATTCAAAAACTGATTCATCTCCATACTGAAGTAAAATTCTTTCTGCCATTGCTTCAGCTCTGGCATAATTTAAAACTTCATCCAAAATTTGTCCGCTAGCTCTAATTTTTTTCCAGGGAATCCATCTTTTCTTGGATACAAATTCTCTCCATAAAAGTTGTCTGGCAGAAAGTTCAGTTCTGGAATACCTGGCTTTTAAAAGGGCTGCAAAAAGTTCAGGAACCATAGGAGTTAAAGCATAAATTGATCCTTCTGGGTCAGTCACAAAATATTGCATAGCTCTTAAGGCCGCTTTTTCTTCATTGGCATTACCAACAGCACTATATGTTTGTTTTAAAGACGGATTATAAAATCTTGCTCTATCTTTTAACTCACTCATAAACCTTTTATTAACTTTCTATTTTTAACAACTTGAATAATATTTTGCAAGACTTAACTTATTACTATTTTGGTAACATTTTTTGCTCTTGCAAACATTTAAGTACATTTTGATGAACTTCTTCAATTGACCCCAAACCATCTATTACAACCCAAGGTTTATGGTGTGCTGCCATTTTGGCAAGTTGCAAAAAACCATCTCTCACTTTTTGATAATATTCCAATGGTCTTTTGTCATAATGGTTAACATCATTCCTTTGGGCTCTGATAAGTGCTTCTTCGGGCGGTAAATCAACTACAATAGTCAAATCCGGCGCAAAGCTTCCCGTAATAAAGTTATTAAACTCCCTCACCGAAGATAAAGGAAGATTACCGGCAAAACATTGATAAGCAAACGTTGATCCTTCATATCGATCGCAAATTAAAAAATCATTTTCTTTTATGGCAGGTTTAATGCCTCTTTTAATGTGCAGTGCACGGTCTGCTAAAAATAAACACAAAGCAATTTTGGGATCACAATTTACTTGAGGATCCATAATTAAAGCTCTAATTTTTTCTGCCTCTTTGGTACCACCCGGCTCTCTGGTCAAATTAACTTTATAGCATTGTTCTTTTAAAAATTGGGCCAAAAGCTTAGCTTGAGTACTTTTACCAGACCCATCAACTCCTTCAAAAACAATCCAATTACATTTTTGTTCAGCCATATTGCTCCACTAAAAAATCATAGACCAATTTACTCCAACCCTCCATTTGATCATATAACTTTTTCATTTGAGGAAGAGTTAATAATTGGCCATTTTGATGATCTTCTTCTTTTAATTTAATCTCTTTAGAGTTGCCATCAATTAAAATTACATAACCTAGGTGAACTTGACTCACCGGTGTGTCTTCAGCATTCAACAAACCAATTGGTTTACTAATAAACAGACCGTGATAATCAACCTCTTCTTCAAATTCTCTTTTTGCCCAATCCATAACTGTTTTACTTTCCCAATCTTTTTTTCTAATATGTCCTCCGATGCCCAGAGTATATAAATCATGGAGCCTATTTTCTCCTGCTTGATCTGTTCGCTGCATAACCCAATAATAATCCTTGTATCTAAAAATCAAATACGGAACTATTTGTTTCCAATTTGAGTCTTCTTCAACTTCACTACGTCTTTTAAATAAACCATGCTTTTTTACCAATGCCTCAAATCCTACGACACCTTCATTTTTTATTCCATGCCAAGGTTTAGGAGCAATAATATCCCTGGGTACTACCAATACTTTTTCCTCTTCTAAACTCATTTTTAAAAAAATTGTCCCTAGTTTCTTTTTAATTTTGGAAGCATATTTTCTGGTTTCCATTTTTTTCTTAGCTCCTCTAAATCACAGGTGTTTTGATAATTACCACTACCCACATAAGGTTTATCGGTTTCACCAGTAAAGAAAAAGATTATTTGAGCAACCCTTGTTCCTACAATCAGAGGAATAGTGTAGCGGGTAGAATTATTGGTAACCTCCATTGTCCAACGGTTAATATAACCATTGTCACCCCATCCGGCGCATTTACATACTTCAATAAAATCGCGCCCCAAGCTCGATCTGGCCTTCATCATGGTAGTACCAACGTTCTGAAAACCAATAAACTCTTCAGTGTGACAAAGATATGTTTTACCTGGTCCCAATAAAACAATCTCATCTTCTGGGTCAATATTTTCCCATTCTTCTAATCGGACACCTGGAAATCGTTCCATGACTACCCTTGCCCTTTCAGCCTGACAATATTCCTTACCCCAAACTCTTTCAACATGCTTTGGGTTATAGGGGTTAAACAGGGTAAAATCGAATCCGGGATCTTGTTCTTCATAAAAATATCTTCCGATACGAACATCATAACTTGAACTCTGCAAACACTGCTCATTAAAAGGGGAAATAATAATATTACCAACTGCCATATGGGCCCGAACAAGACGATCGGATAATGGGGAACCAACAATTTGATCAGTAGTAAAAGGGTTTTCCGTCATGGCACAAATAGGCAGGCTTCCACTAATTTAAACAACCAACTCTTTTTTTGCAAGTAGCAAAATAAATTATTTGTTTAAACTACTTAAAACTTTTTCTAGCTCTTGATAAAGTTCTGCAGTGGTTCCTTCATTATTAATATGAAAGTCGGCCAATTTAATACAGGCCTCAATATTTCTCCCATCTCCAGTTAAATCTCTTTGTTCCATTTGGTTAAATTCTTCCCAAGTTTTAGGATCAGACTCACGCTGTCTTACTAAAATTCTTTGAAAACGAGCTTTGGGACTAGCATCAACAGCGATTAAAAGAAATCCGGGGTGAGCTTTTAAAAATTGAACTTCTTCTAATCCCCTGATTGAATCAATAATAACTTTTTCCGCACCATTTTCTAAAATTTTTTGCCAGGTTTTTTCCGCCAATATGGCTGGTCCAAATTTTTGTCTCCACTCACCTGCCAAACCTTGTAATTTTTCCCTGGTAATTTCCTGATCATTATCTTTCAACCATTCTCTTAGCCGATCTGAACAAGAAGAAGCATAAAAACCGTGTTTTTGTACCAAATAATCTACCGTCGCACCTTTTCCTACAGCTACTTTTCCAACAAATCCTAAAACTACTTTAGGCATTTTTCAATTCCCCGTCTAAATGAAGTAACTTAACTTTGGCTTGACGCAATAATTTATGGGTTTGGGGGTCAGGACGATAATCTTCTCTATAAACCATCTGTTCGATACCTGCATTAATTAAAACTTTGGCACAGTTATAACAAGGCAAGGTATTAACATAAATTGTTGCTCCATTGGTACAAATTCCATTATAAGCAGCTTGCACTACAGCATTAATTTCAGCATGAATAGTCCTGATACAATGTCCGTCTGCCACTAAACACCCTTCATCAAAACAATCCGGGGTTTTTCGGGCAGACCCGTTATAACCAGTTGAAATAATCTTTCTATCTTTGACTAAAACAGCTCCAACTTTACGCCTTTGACAAGTTGCTCTGGTAGAAACTAGGTCAGATAATTGGAGAAAATATTCATCCCAAGAGGGTCTGGTGTTTAGCTTGGGTTTTGTATAATCGGTTGGAAGCTGTGGTACAACTCGAGCTACTTTGGCCATTGGTTTATCTAATTTAAACAACTACCTGGGTTTTTTCAATCCCCCAAATTTTCTGTCAATACCCCAAATTACATTTTTGTTACACATTTCTTAAAAAAAGTATGGTATATTCTACTTATGAAGAACTTAAAAACTCTTGAGCAACTACCAGAAGAATTAGATGTTAATGTATCAAGAAATCCTGAAACTGGAATTTGGCTTGCTAAGATTAAAAATCTTGATATTTTTACAGAAGCAGATGGTTTAATTGAGTTAATCTATAATGTTAATGATTTGATTTATGCATTCTTTGACATTCCTAAAAAAGTACAACATCAAGTCTGGTATATGCCCCCCTACTTTAAAGAAACTACTATTCATAAACCAAGGGTGCGGCTAAATGAG
>CAZZHC010000014.1:0-10473 GCA_964653745.1 uncultured Gammaproteobacteria bacterium | reverse complement strand
TACCAGCCAATAATACCCCACCAGTTGCTCAACCAACCGCTGCTCCTGGTGCCAAAGTTAATGTAGAGGCAGGCCATTTACCAGCCAAAGGTAATCCTGCCGCTAAAGTTAGCATCATTGAATTTGCCGATTTTCAATGTCCTTTTTGTGAGAGGTTTTTCAGCCAAGTTGGGCAAAATATAATTAAAGATTATGTTGATACCGGTAAGGCTAAATTTTCTTTCCGCCATTATGCCTTTTTGGGCCAAGAATCAACTTGGGCAGCTGAAGCTTCAGAGTGTGCCAATGAGCAAGGCAAGTTTTGGGAATATCATGATTATTTGTACAACCACCAAGGCCAGGAAAATTCTGGGGCTTTCGCTAAAGATAAATTAGAAGGATTTGCTCAAACTTTAGGACTTAATACTGAACAATTTAAAAATTGTTTAGAGACAGATAAATATGCTGATAAGGTCACATCAGATCTGGCTGATGGTCAAAAAGCAGGAGTCAATGGGACCCCAGCCACCTTTATCAATGGGCAGTTAATTTCCGGTGCTGCTCCTTATGCTAATTTTAAAATAGCCATTGACGGCGAACTTGCTAAATAACCCCCTTTAAAAAATGGATGACCAGATTATTTTAGAAGTAGATGATCAAGGTAATTTTTTGGGCTACATCCCTAAAGAGGCGGGGCACAAGGGTTTAGGCAAAAGGCATTTAGCAATCACAGTATTACTTTTTAACAAATCAGGCCAAGTACTACTGCAAAAAAGAAAACATAAAATTTTCAATGACATTTGGGATTTAACTGGAGCCACTCACCCTCTGCACTTATCAAATGGATCTGATGAAACGGTAGAAGATGCCACTAAAAGGTGTTTAAAAAGAGAATATGGCCTTGACAATAATATTGTCTTAAAAAATTTAGGAAGTTTTCCCTACTTTGCCAAATATAACAAAACTTGTGAAAACGAGTATTGTGCTCTTTTAGTAGGGGAATATGATGGTCCACTCCAGCTTAATCCTGAAGTGGGATATGATTATAAATGGATGGATAAAAATGAGTTTTTAAAAGATATTTCCCAAAACCCCAGTCAATATTCTCCCTGGGCAGTGGAAAGTGTCAAACTACTAGAACAAAATGGACTGTCTTCAAGCTTTCAAAGCTACTTAAAAAGCACTGCCAAAGAAGTTAATATTGAATTGGATAATTTTTTAAAAAACTGGCTTGCAGAAGTAAAGCTTAAAAGCCCCAAACTGACTGCTTTGCACAAATCTTTTATCCAAAGTTGTCAGGGTGGGAAAAGAGTGAGAGCAGCCTTGGTCAAACTTGGATATGAGTTGGCAGGAGGCAAAGATACTGATCAAATTTTAAAACCAGCCCTGGCTTTTGAAGTTTTTCAAACTGCTATTTTAGCCCATGATGATATTATTGATCAAAGTCCAATCAGACGTGGCCAGCCCTCTTTGTATCAGGCTTTAGGTGGTAACCATTACGGTATTTCCCAAACCATTTGTTTGGGGGATATTGGTTTTTTCCTGGCTTTGAGGCTGATTGCTGAAAGCTGCTTCCCAGATCAAGTTAAAAATTTGGCTCTTCAATCTTTTATCCAAAGCACTATTGATACAGCTTTGGGAGAAATGTTGGATGTTGAACTTCCTACCACCAAGGGAGAAAAAACAGAAAAAGATGCTTTAACTATTTTTTATCTCAAGGCTGCCAAATATACCATCACTGGCCCAATGGAGGTGGGAGCAAGACTGGCTGGGGTGGATGGAAAACTGGTCACAGATTTAAATAGTTTTGGTGATAAGTTAGGCATGGCCTTTCAAATCCAAGATGATATTTTGGGGGTGTTTGGTGATGAAAAAACCATCGGCAAATCAGTTTTATCTGACAGTCAGGAGGGAAAAATTACTCTGCTTTCAGTTTATGCCCTAAAACATGCAACCAATAAACAACGGGCTATTTTAAAAAAGTATTATGGTCAAAGTAAAATTGGCCCAAAAGAGCTAGAAGAAATCAAAAAAGTTTTTATTGATAGTGGAGCCTTGAGCTATTCTCAAAAAAAGGCAGAGTCGTTGCTTAACAAGGCTAAAAAAGTGGTCGGGAAGATGGATATTTCACCAAGTCAACAAAAAATGTTAATGGAGCTGGCTGATTTTATCACCCAAAGAAACTATTAATTTTGATTGATTTGATAAATGGCAGTTGAGCCTTGGGAAAAAACTAGTTTGCCCAAAGTTTGAAATTTAGTCTCATTAAGTTTGGGGTATTTTTGCCTTTCCAATATGCCAATAAAAACATAAGCAATATTGTATTTTTCAATTAGGCTTTGAGTCAAAGCAAGATCGGGATTTTCATAAATTTGAGCAACATCTCCGCTTCTTTTACCGACTTCATCATATGAACCCCTCCATAACCACTCATGAACCGGCCAGCCGATTACTGTTGGTAGCCCGGTGTTGGCAGAAATTCGGGCAAAATCAGTATATGAATCACCAGCAGCTTCCAAAATAATTGGTTGGCCCTTGATATTGTTTTTGATCCAGACAATAGCTTGATGGTCAGCAGGATAGGTTTGGGCAAGCCAGGTTAGCCCATTTAAACCCCGATAAGTTCTTAAACCATTATAGTAAGAATTGGTAGCAAAATAGGGATAGATAATAACTAGTAAAAACAAGAAAAATAAGGGTATAGCGTATAGGGTATAGCGTATAGTTTTGTGGGGGATGGTTAAAATTCTGGTGATCATATAACCAGAAATTAAACCCAAGATAATAAAAGCTTGGTAGCCAAATTTAAAAACAGTGTTGGCCCGGAAATGGAGAGGATAAATATCTTTAACATAAAAAATTTCCGGGATAATGATCAAAATTAGGGCAAAAAGAGCCAGGGTGAGAACCAACTTGTCTGTTGGATGTTTTATTTTTAATCTCCAATTTTTAACCAGAAAACCTATAGTAATAAATAAGGGGAAGCCCCATAAAATAAGCAGCATCCACAAGGGGGAGCGGGCACAATGATTTGGTTCAAATAAAAATGGTCCTAATTTTCCTAGGTTTAATAAAAATTGAGGAGCACATAAAACTCCAATGCCCGATGAAAAAGGTTTAAAGGCAATCCAAAAAGGTAGGGAGAAGATGATAGCTAAGACGCTAACAACGGCAACAGTTTTAACAGCCTGGAAAAACTTATATCTTACCCAAACTATTAGAAAAAGACCCAATAAATAAATTGGTCCATCTAAAACATTAGTCATAAGTAATGCAGCAATTAAGAGAGAGATAAGGGCATAGGTTATAGGGGATAGTTTGGGCGAAAAGAAAATTTTAATTAGTAATGCGATGGTAAGTAAAACCAAAGGGATGGATAAAACATGGCCATGTAAATCTGCTACTACAAAAGAATAACTGGGAAATTCATGAATAGTGTAGGGGATAAATCTGGTGGCATTGGGATACCAATAGGAAGAAAAATTAAAACCAAAGATAAGTTTCCAAAAAGGAATTGGTTGGTCTGGTAAATAACTTTGGAAAAAAAGATAAATAGTGTGTAGATTTCCTCCCAGTGTTACCAAAAAACTACTTAAAAAGCCACCCAAAATAATAAAACGAGTAGCGAGTGGCGAATAACGAGCAACGAGATTTGCTCCGATGGAAAAGGAGGCTGATAACGTTAGGCCAAAAATGGTAGCCAAAATGAGATTATAAGCGACAGCGGGCGAAAGGCCAGTCATTTTAATGCCAACAGCTGCCATCAAATGTCCAAAATAATAATAATTAATCGGTAGTGAACTCATCCACATATCAGCTGGGGGAAAATAAGAAGACCTTAAAATAGAATTAATAAAGCCAAAATCCATGAACTTTTCCAAACCATGAATAGAGGGCTCATGAGTTCTGACAAAAGCCCAAAAAATCAGCCCCCCTAAAAACAGTCCCTCCTCTAAAACAAAAATCTTAAGGGGAAAGGTATGAGTTTTGTGGCGATAAAATATGATTGAGTTTGTAATTGCCAAGGTAAGCCAGATGATAAATAAACTAACGGCGGAAAAAGGCAAAATATGAAGACTGCCCAAAATCCAGGCACCAAAACTAATTAAAAGGATCCCTAAAATTTTGGCAAAAGCATAACCTTGATCAAAAAATGGGGCAAAAAAGCAACGGGTCAAAGGTAAAAATATAATGCTAATTAAGAGCCAAAAGACCCACCAATAAAAAATATTGATTAAATCTGCACTCATCTAATAAATTTAGTTACTTCATCTAAATTTCTAATTGGAGTAATGCCGTTGTGGGGATAGGGACGGTTATCAGGGTTGTACCAAAGCAGCTTAGTGTTGGGACAGGTTTTATGTAAATGTTTTAACAGCAGCAAATCGTCATCAATATAAAGCTCAATTTTATTTTCTTTAATCACATCTTCTTTAAAAAAATGAGGTTGTCTATTTTTAGTATTTAGATAAACAGTATGAAAAACATCAGCCAAACCTGTGGTTTTTAAAAGCTCGTGAGTTATCTTTTCCAAAAATTTAAACCTACTGGAAATAAGATAAAGCTGGTGAGGATGGGGATTATGAGGAAAATTTTTAACAAACTCAATGTTTTTGTGGATTTTGGGGCGGAAAATGGCAATGTGTGATAGCCTCCTGATAATTTTAGAGTGAAGAGAGCGGGGAATACTGTAATTTAGGGTTTTTTTACCATGTCTCCGGTAAAGCCAATCAATTAATGAAGGAGGGACAAAAGGGGGATAATTGATAAAAACCCGGTCAAAATCAAAACCAATTTTCATGATTTATATTGCTCAAATAGCCTCCCCCAGTCACTTTTTAAAAATTTATTCACTCTCCACCTGCCAAATCTATTCCACCAATAACGGTCATGATAAAAATTAGAGGCAAAATAACTCCAGGGAACAACCGCAGATTGTAAAAGCATTTTTTCCACCCACAAGGGACTGTGGTGATAAATCAGCTTTTGGCCACGGGAGGCCAGCGTATCACGGCGTTTATAGTGCCAGTTAACCTTGGAAATGTCACTACCCACAACCTTAATTTTTTTAGGATCAGCTGTACCCAAATTTTGCTTTTGGGCCAGCTTTAAATAATCAAGTTGTAAAGGGTTAAACCCCATCATTTTGGCAGCGGTGGCATCCAAAGCTACCAAATCTGCTGAAGCAAGCAGGTAATTTTTAATTTCCCACTCCATGGCTCGAGGTCCTGACCCTTTCCCAACCACTGCTCCATCCATCACCCCAAAAATCCCAGGATGTACTTCTTTTTGAATTGACAAAAGATCAACCAAAGTCTCATGAATATTGCGGTGGGCATAGTGGCGGGTGGTACGGAGCATACCAAAATAATTTTTCATCCCACCTGTGGTAGTGGTAAAAACATGCATCTTCATAGTTGGCAGGTGCAACATATTTTTACCAATGATAATTTTTGGCAGGGAGATTTTGTGGAATACATTACCCATCACCAGCATAGGACTTTTGGGTTTGTAGTCCACATAAGGCTCATCAGTGAGATAGTGCATCTTAACTCCATATTTTTTTAATATTGGCAACCATTTATTGTTTTGTGAGCCTTTTATAACATTGGTTACCACAGTTCTATTTTCCACCGGGATAATATCTTTTGGTTTTACTCCATCTTCAATTAAGGTTTTTAAGACCCCTTCTAGCTGCCAGGGTGGAGTGGAGCAGGCTGGGTAAAATCTGGTCCAAGACAGATTAATTTTAATTACAATTGGAACCGTGCGGTCAAAAGCTTGTAAGTAATGAGCTTGGTGTAGCAGCTTCTGATAATCTTCTAAAACTGTTTTCGGTGATATGTTTTTAATATAAACTGTACTCATAGGCTCGTTAGATAGTTTATCACACTCTCACCCAGTTCAATAGCATAGTTAGTGCCTCGATCCCAAGGGTAGACCATGTCCATATTGGCCAGATAAACATTTTCCAAAGGAGTAATAAATTCAGGCATCAGTTTTGGATAATCGGTTGTGACAACCGGTTGGGCATGGGGTTGGACGAAAAGTGTATTGTGTATCATGTATTGTGTATAGTGGGGATTGATTTTTTTAAGATAGGGATCATAAATCTTGAGAAGTTCCTTAGCTGACATTTTCAGATAGGTGTGGTTTGCCTGTAAGTAATTACCAATATAAAGGATATGCTCTCTTCCGTAATGTTTAATGGGCATAAAATTGGTATGTTCTACCAAAGCCAGAAAAGGGAAAGAAGGGTCGGTGATATTTAACCAGTAAGTTCCATCCAAAAAAGGTTTTTTAAGTATTAAAACTAAAGTAAGGGCACATAGGTGAGGAATAGAAGAGATCCGTTTGACATATTGCCGGGGAAGCTTTGAAGTGATTTTAGTAAATACCGGAGATGGCAGTGTCACGATTATTTTATCGAATTTTTCTGAATTGCCTTTTGTTTCTACGATAAGTTTTTCATTACTGTGTACGCTTATTACTTCATTATTGAGTAAAATCTGTCCTCCCAGGCTTTTGATCTTTTCTGATAGTTTTTGGGCAAAATCATCAAATCCACCTTCCGGATAAGAAAGCTCGGTGGTTCTTTTTTTAATTCTGGCCCAAAACCAAGTTAAACTAATTTGATTAGCATACTTACCAAATTTACCTTGAAAAAGAGGTTGCCAGATCATTTTAGTTACTCTTTTGCCCATCACTTTATTGATCCAGGGTAGGGCCAGCTGTCCCTCAAATTTTTGATGGGGAGAAACTTTTAAATATAATGTGCCTAAACCCAGGCTTAGTTTATCCTTTAGGGATAAGTAAGGAAAAGAAAGAATTGAGGCGGGGGAATCAAATGGAACGATATTTTTTTGGACATAAACATCAGTTTTAGGTCTGACGGTGATTAAGGGATGATTTAATTCTTTGGCCAATTTATAGGCAGAACTATCATTAGTGAAAAAATGATGGTAGGATTTTTCCAAAGTCCAATCCCAGCCTGCTCTTTTAAATCCACCAGCCAAGCCCCCAACGCTACTTTCTTTTTCAAAAATAGTAACTTCATGTCCTTGTTGTAAAAGTCTTAAAGCAGCTGTAAGTCCTGTAAATCCAGCTCCCAAAACAGCAATTTTCATTGTTTTATTGTAATACACGTCTTGACTTTTTTATAGGATTGCAATATGTTAAGTCCAAATGCTAGCACTGGAATTTGCTACTAGACCGATTGCTGATGTTGATGAGTTGTGGAATCTAATTAAAGTGAGGGATGAATTTTATGATGATGAAGCAGCTATTTTGGGGGCAATTGCATTTTCTGGAGCAGTACTCAAAGGGCATGTTGAACTTTCTTCCGGGCAACACTCCGAATATTATTTCCGAAGTCGTAATCTAACAAGTAATCATAATTACGATAAATTAATTGCAAAGTTGTTTATAGAGCGTTTCCAACAAAATCGTGTACGTTTTGACACAATCTTATCACCAGTGACAGCCGGTTATTGTTTTTCTTCAAGTATAGTTGATTCAATGGAACGGAAAAAATGGAATCGGTTTGGGGGGGAAGTTCGACGTGCGGTTGCTAAAGTAGATGATCATGGTTACCCGATTAATATTGGTCTTAATGATCAACTTTCTGTTGATAGACGGGATCATGTTTTATTAACTGAAGCAGTCTTAAGGGAGGGGAACAGCCTGCGAGTTTTGTCATTATTGGCCAAAGCAAAAGGAGCTGAACTGGTGGCAATTGCTTGTTATGTATCAGCCAACCGGCAGGTCTCGCGGCAAATTGAAGATGATCTTGGACTTAAAGTTTATGCCTTAGCTGATTTAGCCCTTGAAGATCATACTTACCCAGCAGATGATTGTCCAATTTGCCCAACTGGTAAAAAATTAGTGAATGGTTGGAACTTAATGTAACCTGCTTATTTTAATTGCTAAATACTCCTCTTTTTGGTAGACTTTTTGTCATGGCATTAAAAACTGATAAAGATCAAGTTCCAGAGCATATTGCTATCATCATGGATGGGAACCGTAGGTGGGCTAGGGTTCATAATTTGCCTGATTTAAAAGGTCATGAGCAGGGCGCTGAAGCATTAGAAAATATCGTCGATGCAGCCTCAAAAATGGGTGTTAAAACTATCACTGTTTATGCACTATCTACTGAAAATATTAAAGAGCGAGCCAGACGTGAGGTCTTGGGTTTATTTAAAATTTTTAGAGTAGGATATCGGACCAGGCTCAAGAAAATGATGAGTAATGGCGTTAGAGTTTCTATCTTGGGCGAGCTAAATGGATTACCTTTGACAATCCGCAGGTTAGTTCAAGAAATTAAATCAGCTTATATCAAAAATGAATCAATAAAACTCAATATTGCCTTAAATTATGGTGGAAAAAGAGAGCTGATTGAGGCTATTAAAGGAATTGTGAAAGAGGGGATTAATGTTGACAAGATTAATGAGACTACTATTGATAAACATCTTTATACTAATGGTCAAACTAACCCAGAACTAGTTATTAGAACCGGGGGCAGGATTAGATTATCCAATTTTTTGCTTTGGCAAACAGCTTACTCCGAACTTTATTTTACTACCAAACTCTGGCCGGACTTTTCACCAGAGGATTTAAAAAAAGCAATTGAATGGTATCAAACCCAACAAAGAAATTTTGGAAAGTAATTTTACTGGACTTCATTCCAAACTGACAAATCCCTAGCAATAAGGCCCTTTAAGATGACTAAATATTTAGGTTGGTAATTAATCGTTTCAGCTGGTTGGCTGTTATTAACCAAACTTCTGACAAATTGGGGTTTTTTTGCAGAGTCTGCCGACAAAGAAACAACTGAACCGTTAATTGTTAGCGGTTGGTTACTAGTTTGGCAGGAGTTACTACTATTATCCCAAGAACTACAAAATTGGCCATGAGTGGCCATAAAAGCATTAACCGCGGTAACTGTATTAAGAATTTTAATATCTTGCCCAACTATAAATAAAATCCCGGAATTGCCGAAAGTATAATTAATATTGCTACCCAATGATAAATTGCCCTTGACAAAAATGGCCACCACATCTCCGGCTTTAAATGAGGGGAAAAGATTCCCATCAATATTGAGATCTCCATCAACAAAGAATAATTTTTGGCCACCTGAACCAAATTGTGCTTGAAGTGTTCCTTGAGTAGCAGGACCTGGGATGGTAATTTTACTGGTTAGCTTGGACTGGTCAAAATATAATGATTTCATTTCATCAAAAGTGGGAATAGAAAATTGGGGTACAGCAGCCTTGGAGCCAATAATACACTTATCAGTAGTGGCAAATCTATTTGGGGCTTGTGTTTCATCTTCAGCAGTTAGCAAGCCACCAGTTCCACTTAGTTCAATTCTGGCTCCGGTGGCTTGAGGACAAGTGATAGCTTGGGCTTTGACTGGGGTGGGTGGAGATTGGCGGTTAGACAAATAGACACTACTAGCAATAGCCAGTAGTACAATTACCAATAGTCTCAACGAGGTGGGCATCTTAGTTAGAGTATAGGTGGATGGCGAAGATGGTGTCAACAATAAGCTCATAAATTCTGTATAATTGCAGCTATATGAAATTAAATGCTAAACAATTAAGGAAGGGTTTGGGGTCTAGGGTAGAGCATATAGCCAAGAAACAGGAAATCTATATAATCTTGGATAATGTTTTAGATACTTATAATATTGGGTCTATTTTTAGGTTAGCTGATGCTGTGGGGGCTAAGAAGATTTTTCTTTGTGGCCAAACTGCCACACCTCCCAATCCCAGGATAAAAAAGGCTTCTATTAACACTACCGAATGGGTGGAGTGGGAATATAAAGAGACGGCATTGGAGGTAATTTGTAGGCTACGAACTATGAACCCAGAATTGCAAGTTGTGGCCATAGAACAAAGCCCTCAATCAATTCAATATGATAAATTTGAGTATAAATTACCCATAGCCTTAGTAGTGGGGCATGAAAGCTACGGAGTGTCCAAAGAGGTACTGGAAATAGTTGATGGAGTAGTGGAAATTCCCATGTTTGGAGTTAATGTTTCCCTAAATGTGATGGTGTCCTTGGCAATTGTGCTTTTTAAAGTTTTAGAAAAAATACAGTGAGTTGACTGTAAAGGTAAGCTGGTATAGAATCTGGGTGGAAGAAAGCTTGTGTAGTTGGTTTATGAAAAAGTTTTACAAATTATTAACCACAAGTTAAAGTTTGGCCAACAGGCCAAATCTTACTCCAAGCTTTTTCCTTAGCACTTTGAAAATTGAAGATTGATTTCCCAAAAGTGGTGGGAAAAAGACCCCTAGTCAAAGGGGTCAGACAAGAGTGCATTCCGACATTACGTCGGAACGACTTGTCAATTCTAATGAATTCGTAACTCGTGAACTCGCAACTCGTTTGCTTGTTAATCGAGTAGACGAGAAAACGATATAGCGAGGAACGAGCTCTTTTTTGAGAGTTTGATCCTGGCTCAGGATGAACGCTGGCGGCGTGCCTTAGGC
>CAZZHC010000013.1:11570-11905 GCA_964653745.1 uncultured Gammaproteobacteria bacterium | reverse complement strand
ATGGGGAATAATTGCCCAACCGGCCTGTTCCATTAAAGTTATTGTGGCTTCTCTTTGAACACCATCATCAACAGACTCAATTTCAACTGCCACTCTTTTGGGATCATAGATAAAAACACCTTCTAGCCCGCGTAATCCTTCAGCAGGACCAGTTGTGATTATTTTTAGCCCATCAGCTGTGCGAGATTGTAAAGATTTAATTAAGTTATGAGGCTGAAAATAGAAGACATACCCATTTTGCTCTAATAGTTTGCGTGGACTATATAAGTGATAAGTTGGGATAGAAAATCGTTTCCCTCCTTCTATGTCGGGCATAATTTACATCCGCGATTATT
>CAZZHC010000013.1:4380-11560 GCA_964653745.1 uncultured Gammaproteobacteria bacterium | reverse complement strand
CTCTACAGGATAAAATATCTATAATGTGGATTATAGGTTTTTGTATCCCACTAGGCGGTCAGCGGAAGTGGGGAGTAGATCATAACCATGTTCTTCAAACCATGGTTTTGCTGCTTCTCGGTCAGTTTTATCCTTGATAATTGCTTGTTGAACTATTTCAATTTCATTTGGGCGATAAACCAATACATAAGCAAAACGAGAAGTGTCTGATAAAGGCCCGAGCCTAACTGCCAAAATACCCTTTTTAAGCTGGAACCGGCTCAAAAGACGTGGATCTATTTCGGGATGATATTTTTCTCCCAAAAGTACAAAACCTAGTTTTGTAAATGCTTCTTGCCTGTTTGGTTTTCGCAGTTGCCTACGTAAGTTCCTCCAAGAGTTTGGCTCTCTTTGTAAAATATCAGATGGGTCAGATTTGGGCACATCAGGACCTTGGGTTGTTGTTTGTATAGCTGTTTCAACCATAAATACTAAAGAAGTTTATATAACTTAGATGAGTATTTTGTCAAGATTTGGTACAATTAACCACAATATTGACATACCCCAATAAAAGACGATATAGTATATGTACTATATATATTGCTGGGTTCGATCTATGGCTAAATCACTCCTAAAATTGGAAGCACGGCAACTCCGTCAACAGGGTTGGAGCGTTAAAGAAATTGCAAAAAAGCTGGATATTTCTAAGAGTACTGTGAGTATATGGGTTAGAGATGTTATTTTAACCATTGAACAGCTAGAACAACTTCAAAAAAGATCAATAACTGGAGCTGAACGTGGGCGTATACTCGGAGCTTTTACACAAAAACAAAAGCGGCTTACTAGAGTTCAAAGCTATATTGATGAGGGTAACATTGAAATGAAAAATTTAGCTAACAGGGAATTTTTGATTGCTGGTTTAGCGCTTTATTGGGGAGAGGGTGCGAAGAAAAAACGTCGAGTTGAACTTTGTAATTCTGACCCCAAAATGATAAAATTTCTGACGCATTGGTTAAAGATGTGTTTTAATGTATCCGATGAGGACCTAATTTTCCGGATAGGAATTAATGAGGCACATATAGAAAGAGAATTGGAAGTAAGAAAATATTGGACCAAAGTGTTGGGAGTATCTTTAGAACGGTTTAGAAAAACTAGTTTTAAAAAGGTAATAAATAAAAAGGTATACAAGAATTTTGATCAGCATTTTGGTACATTGTATATTACTGTAGCTAGATCATCAGACTTATATTATAAGATTGATGGTTTAATACATGGTTTAATTAATGGCAGGGTAGCTTAGTTGGTTAAAGCGAGGGAATCATAACCCCTAGACCGTGGGTTCGAATCCCACCCCTGCTACTTCTTGAAGCACTCTTTTGATATACTATAGCAATCATGAAGAGGATATTAACAGGTGATAGACCAACTGGGAAATTGCATTTGGGCCACTATGTGGGCTCTTTGCAAAATAGAGTGAAGCTGCAAGATGAATATGAAACATTTATCATGGTGGCTGATGTTCAAGCTTTGACAGATAATTTTAATAATCCACAAAAAGTTAGAGATAATGTCCTAGAAGTTACAATGGATAATTTGGCAATTGGACTTGATCCCAAAAAGGTGACATTTTTCATTCAATCACAAGTGCCGGAAATTGCCGAACTTACTGTGTATTTTATGAACTTGGTAACCATGGCCAGGCTTCAACGGAACCCTACTGTTAAAGAAGAAATTCAACAGAAAGGTTTTAATAGTGAGGCACCAGTGGGATTTGTTAATTACCCTATTTCTCAAGCAGCAGACATTTTAGCTTTTAAGGCTGATTTAGTGCCTGTAGGAGAAGACCAAAAGCCAATGTTAGAGTTGACAAGGGAAATTGCCAGAAAATTTAACACCATTTATGGTACAGTTTTCCCCGAACCAGATATTAAAGTAGGAGAAATAGGCAGGTTAATTGGTATAGATGGCAACGCTAAAATGGGCAAGTCGCTTGGCAATGTTATTTATCTTTCTGATTCTAAAGAAGAAGTAGAGAAAAAAGTGATGAGTATGTACACAGATCCAACCAGAGTACATCCAACTGATCCGGGACACGTTGAAGGCAACCCGGTTTTTATTTATTTAGATGCTTTTGGTTCGGCAGGCTCACCACAAGTGGAACAAGAAGTAAACGACATGAAAGAGGCCTATACAAAGGGCCAAATAGGGGATATTGAGGTTAAAAAGTATCTGGCCCAAGTGTTAAATAATTTTCTGGATCCAATCAGAGAAAAGCGGGCAGAATATGAAAAACAACCGGAACTGGTGGATAAAATTTTAAAAGAAGGAACTGAAAAAGCAAGAACAGAAGCCCAAAAAACTCTTACAGAAGTAAAGAAAGCAATGAAGCTGGATTACTTTTGAGTGGGTTAAATGATAGTGTTTTAAGGTTGTTTGTGGTAAAATTTGAGCGTGCCAAACGGTAAGAACATTAAACGTCCCACTTCTAAAAAAATCTTTGGTGGCTTCCGGGATTTATTAATCTATGCCTTAATTGGCTTGGCTGCCTTGATCTTCTTTGTAAATCTGTCCGGTGGTGGCAATAAACCAAACACCGTACCCATTTCCCAAGTAGTCAATGATGTCAAAGATAAAAAAGTAGATAAAATCACTGTTGAAGACGGTAAAGTGACGGTCAAATATAAGCAGAGTGATAAAATAGTAACTGCTCGCAAAGAGAGCGGCTCCTCAATTTATCAACTACTAAAAGATGGGGGAGCAGATCCATCTTCCACCACCATTGAAGTTAAAGATACTTCTTTATCTCAAGCCTGGTTATCAATTTTAGGCACCATTTTACCAGTGGCGTTGATGGTAGGATTTTTCTTTCTCATTTTCCGCCAAGCCCGCGATGCCGGACAAGGTATTTTTGCCTTTGGCCAAAGTAAGGCCAGAATTTTTTCCAAAGACCAGCCCCAAATCAAATTTTCCAATGTGGCTGGAGTTAATGAAGCCAAAAAAGAGTTAGAAGAAGTGGTGGACTTTTTAAAAAGCCCTCAAAAATACCGGGAAATTGGGGCCAGAACCCCCAAAGGTGTGCTTTTGGTGGGGCCTCCGGGTACTGGTAAAACTTTACTGGCTCGGGCAGTCAGCGGTGAGGCCAAAGTACCTTTTTTCTCCATTGCAGGATCTGAATTTATGGAAATGTTAGTGGGAGTGGGGGCAGCCAGGGTTAGAGACATGTTTGCCCAGGCCAAAAAGAGTGCTCCGGCCATTATCTTTATTGATGAAATTGAGTCAATCGGCCGGATGCGTGGTATGGGCTTTTCTGGTGGTCATGATGAAAGGGAACAAACCTTAAATCAGATTTTAGTGGAAATGGATGGTTTTACTCCTAATGAGAGAGTTATAGTAATAGGGGCTACCAATAGGCCGGACCTTTTGTATGCAGCGCTAATTAGACCGGGTAGGTTTGACAGGAGGGTAGTACTTGGAATGCCTGATTTAGAAGAAAGAAAGGCTATTATCGAGCTTCACATGCAGGGTAAGCCTTTTACCAAAGATGTAGATACAGAAAGGTTAGCCAGGCGCACGGTTGGCTTTTCCGGAGCAGATTTGGCCAACATGTTAAATGAAGCAGCAATTTTGGCGGCTCGTGAAGCCAAACACGCTATTGAACCAAAAGATTTAGAAGAGGCTGCTACCAAGGTAAAACTGGGGCCACAGAGAAAAAGGATGCAAACCGAAGAAGACCGCAGTCTTTCTGCCTATCATGAAGCAGGGCACGCCGTGGTTGGGCATAATTTACCTCAAGTTGACCCGGTTCACCGTATTTCAATTGTGGCCCGGGGCATGACTGGTGGCCACACCATGTTTCCACCAACTGAAGATCGTTCCAATGAGCGAAAATCAAGGCTACTGGAGCAAATTGCCACGGCTTTGGGAGGCAGGGCAGCCGAGGAGATGGTATTTCAGGATGTTTCCACCGGGGCATCTAACGATTTGGAAGTAGCCACAGCAATTGCCCGGGAAATGGTGACAGAATATGGTATGTCAGATTTGGGGCCAATTAATATTAAACCCCATGCTGTGTTTGGGCTTTGGAATAGAATGCCGGAGGAGGGGGCTGCCGTGTCTGAAACAATGCAGACTAAAATTGATGCTGAAATTAAAAAAATTATTGATACTGCTCACAAGCAAGCTCAAGTTATTTTAAAAAATAACAAACTAAAACTGGATAAAGTAGCCAAAGCCCTTTTGGAAAAAGAAACTTTAGATACAGATGAGTTTGAAGCCATTGTTGGCAAGAAAAAATCTGTTTAGTTATATAAATATAAACAGAGAAATCATCAAATGGAAATCATCAAATGCCGGCCCTTCCTACTTGAGGTAGGCCATAAAGAGCTTGATCATTGTGGTAGCGATACCTTGAAAATATTGGGTATAAATCCTTATAATCTGGGATGGTTGTCAGAGACAGAAATTGCAATGATCGGTCGTGAGATGGCTGATGAAGGGGTAACGGTTGATGATTATTTTAACGAAGTTCTTCGTCGGGTTTTTGGTATAAATACGGAGTTGTTACATCCTTCTTTACAAAGAGCAATTACAACAACTTTAATGGATTATTTCCCGACAATAAACATACCTTTTGGTATACAAGATTTACGGTCAATTTTTCAGCAAGGTTTAGGTGATTTAAAGGATGGATGGGATGATTCATTTGATTACTCAAATGCTTAGTGGTATCAAAAAAGAGATTTTAACTACTGATTAGTTTAAAAGCATTGTTGGCAAAAAGAAAACTTCATAGTATCTGGGTAAGCTTGACAGGACACAATTTGTCGCTATGGCGCGATGTGGTGTTAGTTTTTGTTTATTAACTCTTGTAAAAAGAAAATCTTTTGATATAATCTGGCTATGTCTGGGTCTGAATTTGGTAGAGATAAGGGGTCTGAAGTAGGAGACACAACGGATAGATTAGTGCCTTCTTTAGACGACATTATGAATGATCCTCGTGGTTGGATGATGGCGCCTCTGGTACTTGCTCTACGTATATTGGGAGACTGGGCGGAACGTCGATCAGCATCATCTCAAAAAAGTTAATTTTGCTCGCTATCTACTCTAGTTTTTGTTAAAATTCCCCTATGAAACGACTTGTTTTGGTTGATCCTTCGACTACGCTCAGGACAGGTGGAAATGCAATCAGGGGGGTAAATTTATGAAGAGGTTAGTGCTTGTAGACGGTAATGCATTATTACATAGGGCTTATCATGCCACCCCACCACTTTCTACCTCTTCCGGAGAGCTGGTCAATGCTGTTTTTGGCTTTACCTCAATGTTACTCAAAGTCTTAGATGAACTGACTCCTGATTATCTTTGTATTGCCTGGGATTTAAAAGCCAGAACTTTTCGCCATGAAGCTTATGAAGGCTATAAAGCAACCAGAAAAGTGGCGGATGAGGCCTTAACTTCCCAATATGATAGGGTCTTTGAACTCCAAAAAGCTTTTAATATTCCTGATTTTAAACTGCCTGGTTTTGAGGCTGATGATTTAATTGGAGCCCTGGCCAGACAGGCTGAAAAAAAGGAAAAAGCTTTGGAAATTATTATTGTCACAGGGGATCGGGATATCATGCAGCTGATTGATAAAAAAATTAAAGTACTAATGCCTAAAAAAACTCTGATTGATGTAGGGCTTTATGGGGAAGAAGAGTTTGCCTTAAGGTTTGGTTTTTCTCCCAAAAGTTTGCCAGATTATAAAGGATTGGCAGGAGATCCTTCCGATAATATTCCAGGAGTAACCGGAGTGGGGGAGGTTACAGCCACCAAATTAATTCATCAGTATCAGACTTTGGAAAAATTATATACTCATTTAAAGGAGTTGCCGGAAAAAACTAAAACACTGCTTGAAAAGGGCAAAGAGATCGCTTTTTTGAGTAAGAAACTCGCCACAATTGAAACAGAAATACCCATTAAACTGGATTTACTCTCCTGCAGGGTGCATGATTTTGATAGAAGTAAAGTAGTTAAACTCTTGGAAGAATTGGAGTTTAGAAGCCTGATACCCAGAATACCGGGTTGGAAGTGGGAAGTTGGAAGTGGGAAATTGGATCTTGAAGTTAGAAATTTTGATCAAAAAATCAAAAAATCAACAATTCAAGGTCAAGAAAATCTCACCTCTAACATCAAAAATTCTATAGTAGAGCTTGATCATCAACTTGAACCAGTGTTAAAAAAGATGTCTGAAACAGGAGTTGCAGTGGATCTGAAATTTTTGAGTAAATTAAGTAAAGATTTGCATAAAGAATTAGTTGGTCTGGAGAAAGAAATTTATGCTTTAGTTGGGCACGAGTTTAATTTAAACAGCCCCAAACAGCTGTCAGTAGTTTTATTTGATGAGTTAAATTTGAAAGTTGTTAGAAAAACTAAAACCGGCAGATCAACCGATGAGCAAACTTTAACGGAACTTTCTGCTGCTCACCCGGTGGTGGTAAAACTTTTGCGTTACCGCCAACTTTTTAAACTCATTTCCACCTATGTTGATGCCTTGCCTCGCTATACTGGCAAAGATGGTAGGGTTCACTCCACTTTTAATGTGGAGGGAGCCTCAACTGGCAGACTTTCTTCCCAAGATCCCAATTTGCAAAATATTCCAGTCGGGGGGCAGCTGGGTGGAGAAGTAAGACGTGCTTTTGTGGCCCAAAAGGGCAAAGTATTACTCTCTGCTGATTACTCTCAAATTGAGTTGAGGATTTTAGCTCATCTGGCAGATGATCCTAATTTAAAACAAGCTTTTGGGCAAAATTTAGATATTCATACTCTGACTGCTGCCAAAATTTTTCAGGTTTCTGTTGAAAAAGTAACTCATGAACAAAGAATGGTAGGAAAAACCATGAATTTTGCTACTTTATATGGCCAAGGTCCCCGTGCCCTCTCCAGGCAGCTAGGGATAGATTACCACATAGCCCGGGATTATATTGATGAATATTTTGCCCAATTTCCCAAAGTTAAAATTTGGATGAATAAAATTTTGGAAGAAGCCAGGGAAAAAGGTTATGTTGAGACTTTGTGGGGTAGAAAAAGATACTTTCCAGAGTTAAAAATCGGGGATAAAAGGCTGCAGGCTTTTGGGGAGAGGGCAGCTATTAATCATCCAGTCCAGGGGACAGCTGCTGATATGATCAAAAAAGCCATGGTGGAAATTTCCTCTGTCATTGCG
>CAZZHC010000013.1:2747-4370 GCA_964653745.1 uncultured Gammaproteobacteria bacterium | reverse complement strand
CCCTAAGGGGGCACGGCAATCTCCATGTCAGATGATTTTGCAGGTTCATGATGAACTTTTATTTGAGTGCAGCCCAAAAGAAATAGAAAGTACTGCTAAAATGGTTAAAGATAAAATGGAACATGCCCTAGAGCTTTCTGTACCAGTAATAGTAGATATTAAAATTGGCCCCAATTGGGGAGAAATGCAAAATCTAGTATAATGAATTTATGTTAGATCCTGATTGTGTTTTTTGTAAAATTATTCAGGGGGAAATTCCTTCTCAAAAAGTTTTTGAAGGGGAGGGGATGTTGGCGATTTATGATATAAAACCCATATCTCCTGGTCACACAGTTATTTTTTCTACTAATCATTATTCAGAAGTTGCCCAGATGCCAACTGAAGAATTTGCCAAACTCGCTGTAAAAGCCAAAGATTTGGGAGAAGAAATGGTCAAAACAGGTCAGGCAGATGGCTATAATATTTTGCTTTGTTCCAATGAGGCAGCAGAGTCTTCTGTACCCCACCGCCCCCACCTTCACCTTATTCCCAGAAAAGCAGGTGATAACCTCCACATTGATCCCCGAGGCTAAATCTAGTATAATACGCAGGTATTTTGTGAGAAAATACGTATATGTCACCAGAGCAGGTAAAAATTTTAACAGATAAATTAGCGGACGGACTTTCTGCGCGCGTTATTGGCTTATTGAATGACAGGGTTTCTTTAAAAGATTTATTTGAAGGCGAAGGTCCTGTTGATATATTTCCGGAAGAATTACAAATAAAATGGGCAATAGCACAGCAAGAGATGAGTCCTATCCAAAGACAGGAACTTAATCGGGTACTCCGGGCATTAAAAGGGAGTTATAAAACAGTGGCTGATGTGAGAAAATCAATTGAACAAAAAACACTGCGAGCTCATAGACTTGGCATAGGTAGTATGAGATTTACTTCTATTTTATTCCAGACAGAAGTAGCTAGAGAGCGAAGAATTAGTAGGCCGGACAATATTATTAGGTTCCCAGATAAAAAAGCCAGTTAAACCTAAGATCATGCTACAATTGACCCATGAGAATAGCCCTTGTTCATGATTATCTAAGAGAGTATGGGGGTGCTGAACGTGTAGTTGAGGCTTTGCATGAGATTTTTCCCCAGGCTCCAGTTTATACTGCCTATTTTAGGCCAGAAGGACTGGGACCCCATGCCCAAAGGTTAGAAGAGTGGGATATCAGAACTTCCTGGCTGCAAAAGTTACCATTTGCCAATAAATTAATATCACCCTTGAGGATTTTTGCCCCTAAAATCTTTGAAAGCTTTGATTTATCAGACTATGATTTAGTAATTTCTTCATCAGCTATTTATTTTGCCAAAGCTGTCAAAGTTGGACCCAAGACTTTACATCTGGCCTACATCCACACTCCACCCAGATATTTATATGGCTACACCACCTCTTACAACTATAAAAAGAACCTTTTGATTAAAATTTTTGGGGAAATTGCCAATCATTTCTTAAGGTTGGCTGATTTTGAAACTTCCCAAAGGCCCAATATTTTAATTGCTAACTCTAAAGATGTTGCTGCCAGAATTAAAAAGTTTTACAGAAGAGATAGTGTGGTGATTTATCCTCCTGTAGAGGTGGAAAAG
>CAZZHC010000013.1:0-2737 GCA_964653745.1 uncultured Gammaproteobacteria bacterium | reverse complement strand
TTTAGTATCAAGTATCAAGTATCAAGTATCAAGGGAAAGAGAAAAAATATTATTTATCTTTGGGAAGACTTGTTAGGGGGAAGGGGACAGAGATTATTGTGAGGGCTTGTACTCAACTGGAAGTTCCTCTCAAGGTAGTAGGAACCGGGCCACAGCTGCAAGAGCTGCAAAAAATAGCCGGTAAAAATGTGGAGTTTTTAGGACAGGTTAAAGATGAGGATTTACCCCAACTTTTAGCTGGGGCCAAAGCTACAATTGTAGCTTCTGAAGATGAGGATTTTGGGATTGTGCCGGTTGAAAGTATGGCTGCTGGTACTCCGGTAATTGCACCTCGTGCAGGAGGCTTTTTAGAAACTGTGATACCTGGTAAAACTGGGGAGTTTTTCCCTTCGGCAGGCTCAGGGCAGGTTCAAGTCACTGCAGAGGCGTTGGTGAAAGTTTTAAAAGATTTTAGTCCAGAAAAATATGATCCAAAAGATTGTATTGGTCAGGCAGAAAAATTTTCCAAAGAAAGATTCAAACAAGAAATTTTGGAACTGGTAGAAAAAAATTTACCATCTTGACTAAGGTGGGCTGTTTTGGGTTAAACTAAATTATGGCTCGGGCTCTGGAAGGTGAAATTAGACCAGAGGTGGTACGTGAAGCTCGAAAACAATGGGAGCGTGGGTGTGTAGTTGACGGCAGCAAATTGACACTGCCTGAACTGGATGAACTATTTTATCCTCGTTTTACTACGCTTGACGAAATAGTTGGGCCGTTTATATTAAAAATGCGGAAAGCAAAAACCTTTGGTGGAATATTTGGTAAATTGTTTGGGATGTAAAATATAGTAAAATACTTCTGTTATGCCAGAATTACCCGAGGTAGAAACAATTAGGTTAGGTTTAGAAAGAAGAATTGTTGGGAAAACTCTTAAAAATATTGAAGTTCTAAGCCCCAAAACTTTCTCAAATTACTCTCAAAAGCTTCGAGGTAATAAAGTACTCAATGTATGGCGAAGAGCTAAGATGTTGGGCATAGAGATATCTGGTAATTTGACTCTAGTTTTCCATTTAAAAATGACCGGACAACTGGTTTGGGTAGCGGGCAATAAAGAGCGAGAAACAAGACTGATTGGGGGACATCCCACTACTGATATGAGGGATCAGATGCCTAATAAATCAACCAGGGTTATCTTTTATTTTAGCGACGAATCAAAATTATATTTTAATGACCAAAGAAAATTTGGTTGGGTGAAAGTGGTTAATAGTTCAGAGTTAATAGTTCGTGGTGAAAAAATTTTAGGAAAGTTGGGACCAGAGCCTTTGGAGTCTGGATTTGATTGGGAGATTTTAAAACAAAACTTGTTGAAACATAAATCCCAACCTATAAAATTAGCTCTGATGGACCAGTCTGTGGTAGCAGGAATTGGTAATATCTATGCCAACGAGGTCTTATTTTTTGCCAGAGTTGATCCCAGAAGAAAAGTAACAACCCTCTCTGATGCTGAAATTAAAAAAATTTACCAAGGAATTAAAGAAAGTTTGACAACAGCTATTAAACATGGTGGTTCTACCAGGGCTAATTTTGTTAATATTGAGGGAGAAAAAGGCTATTTTTTAGATTATGCTAATGTGTATGGTAAGGAAGGATATAAATGTAATGGCTGTCAAGGTAAAATACAAAAAATTAGCCTTGGTGGTAGGGGAACATACTTCTGCCCCGCCTGCCAAAAATAATATTTACTCATGACAAAAAAACCCACTTTTACATCAGTTCTGGCAAATCCAGGTATTAGATACTTATGGTTTAACCAAATTTTAGTCCAACTATCATTTAGCACCCTAAATTTTGCCTTAATTATTTGGGTATTTAGGTTGGTAGGCTCTAATTTTGCAGTTTCAGCCTTAATTTTATCAATTTATCTACCGGTTATTTTATTTGGTCTGTTTGCCGGGGTGTTGGTGGATCTTTTAGACAGAAGAAGAATTATTATTTTAGTAGATATTTTACTGGCCATTAGCTTTTTACTGTTTGTCTTTATTAAAAATATTTATCCGTTAATTTTACTCAACGCGTTTATTATGAACTCCTTAACCCAATTTTTTATGCCTTCAGAACGATCCTCAATCCCCATGTTTGTTAAAGATAGAGAACTGATGGTAGCTAACTCGCTTTTTTCTTTAACTTTATACGGGGCATTTCTGCTAAGTTTTTCTTTGGGGGGACCACTATTGGAACATTTGGGGATTAATAGAATTTTTTATCTTGGGGGAGGGCTGCTTGTATTAGCTTTTTTACTGGCTCACAATTTACCCTCCATTAAGGTTGGAGTTTCTAATCAGTCAGTTGATAAATCGTCGCTTTTGTCTGTGAGAAGTGTGGTTTTTTTAACCTGGAAACAAACCAAAGAAGCTATTGACTATATTATTGGTCGGGTTAATGTTTCAATTTCAATTGGACTGATGTCAGGAGTTCAGGCTATTGTTGGAATTTTAGCGGTGATTATGCCGTCTTATTTGGAAAAAACCCTCTTAATTAAAGCAACCCAAGGATCATATATCATCATGTTACCACTGGGAATTGGGATGATTGTTGGGGCGCTGTTGACTGGACGAAAACTTCATAGCATTCCCAAAAGGTCAATTGTCGTGCCGGCAATTTTAGGGGATGGACTGCTGTTTTTGGCAGGAGCAATTTTGCCGGCTTTTCAGCATGTGTTATATCCCACATCTATTACCATGATTTTATCAATAAT
>CAZZHC010000012.1:2525-13715 GCA_964653745.1 uncultured Gammaproteobacteria bacterium | reverse complement strand
CCTGTAGAGTATCACCGCCTTTAGGGGGTATCTGAATAAAATCGCTTGAAGTTGGCATTTTTATCTCACCTTGCCCTTTAATAACAGTGACATTTTCCCCGTCCGGAATATAGTTTGGTAAATAAGCCCAAGCTCTTTGTTCTTCTTCGGCTGTTAAAGTGGGTGGCCTGTCTGAATCTTCTTCATCTTTGTCAGGATACCAATGCCCTTGGAACATGTCTTCCAAAGCAAGTTCTTTAAGATCTGGTATATCCGGGGCAATGTACAATTTATTATCTAAAACAGCATCAAAGACCTCTGGTAAAGCTATTAAACCATCTATTGTCTTAGAAAGTCTGGAAAACCATTCGCCTATAAAGACAGGACTTGGAGTCTCCTTTATTGATTCCGGAACTGACTTCTCTTTAGCTTTTCGTGCATCCTGGCAGACTCTAAAATTTGCTTTAATCTGATTATCACAGGCCTCTTTGGCCGGATCACAAACATTTCTTTGACACTCAAGGTTAACTTTACCTCCATCTACCGTAAGACTCATGGCCTTGTTTGCCTTATCTACACAAGAATTAATACATGCAGTTGATTCTACTAAACATTTATAAAGTTCCTTATCAAATGTTTCCTGACAATCAACATTTACTTGTGCATGAGTTTTTTGAGTCACGAGAAACAAAGTAGCAAAAACAGTTAGAGAAAAGATAAATATTGGCAGGATGAGTTTTTTCACTCTAATACCAGAATAACACTGAAAAAACTAACAAGTCAAATCATGTTAAGACAAACTTGTGAACCTCCCAACTATTAGTCTACTTAATATAATCAAGAAGGTTTTAAATATTTATTAAAAAAATCTAGGGATCTTTGCATGGCCAGATTAAAACTGTTTCCAGAAATATTATGATCAGCTCCTTCATAAGGATAAAATTCAACAGTTTTACCTGCTTGTTTTAACCTGTTATCTAATCCTTCAGAAAACTGCCAAGGAACTTCTTCATCAGAAAATCCTGCATGAAGTTGAACTGGAGCTTGAACATATTGTAGATTATAGTTGGGATCAATAGAGTGCCAAAAAGTTGGGTTTTTATCAGGTGTTCCATATTTGGAAATTAAATTAGACCTGTTCCTATTTCGAAGAGCCAGTTCATTAGGAGGTGGTTGGTAACTTACTCTCCTTTGCCAGTTATTCATTAAATCATCATAAGTTCCCACCACCCCACCCCAAATTACAGCTGCTTTAATATCCGGGGAAATTACCAAAGATCTTAAGGTTATATTTCCTCCCATGGAGTGTCCCCACATCCCAATTTTATTTGTATCAACCCCAGGGTATTTTTTAATAGATGAAATGGCATTTAACACATCAACCGTGTAAGCTGGAGAGTAATATGATCCTTCTGGTTGACCTTCCGAGCTACCATTTCCCCGATAATCGCTCTTAAAAACTATATAACCAACCCTGGCAAAACTATCAACATAAGCCACATACCTTTCGGTCGTTCTATATTGTGTGGGTGGAATATAACCGTGGTTGAAGATGATAACAGGCCATCCATTTTGAGGTCTATCACCAGTTGGTACGGTTAAAAGTCCATAAATTTTTAAACCATCAGAAAGATATGAGGTAATATATTGATCATAATTTGATCCAGGTTCTAAGGTTTGTTCAATTTTTAGATCTGACCCAGGATAAGATCTTACTCTCATAGCTTTAATTTCTAAAGGATTTTCTAAAGATGCCATTTTAGGAGGTAAAATTTGCCCTTTAGGATAAATCTTAACCACATAAAACACTAAACCAATAATGGCAACCGATAAGACGAGTAGAACAACCAAGGAGTTTTTTACCATATTGTTCTATTTTACTCCACTAAAATGAGCTAGCTCTCTATGATTTTAGCTTTTAGATCCTCTTCAGAAATATCCATTCCATGCTTATCCTTAATATGCATCCTGGCAATATTTTTAATCTCTTCCATATCTTTACCTCTTACCATAAAATCATCATCACTACACTCAAAAGTTTTTTGGTTATCCACAATCTCACCTCCTATCAGTGTTGTTTAAGTTAATATCCCACTCTTTGCTGTCTTTGCCAAAAAGAATTTAATAAGTAGGGTTCTTTTTCAACAATATATTCCAATACTTGAGTTAATCTTTTCCTATCATCTAAAGTTTTATGTGTTTTTAACCAGGCCAGAGTAGATTGATCAGGTATTAAACCAGTATAAAATTTATAAATATCGACCGGATTATCACTCACAAGTCTAATTCTTGCCTCAACTACTAAATCAAGATATTTATTTGGATCAGGATCGGGAGAAAATGAAGTAACCAAAGTTACTGATGGTAAATTTTTAATTGTCAAAGGACTATTGTCAGTTCTCGGTAAAATATTAATGGATGTAACAAAGGCATGATATTGACCAAAATCAGTATCCAATATGATCTCATCATCAAGTTTTATTTCTGGCAGCCTGCCAAAAGCACCGCGCCCACCACCTAAATTATGACCATAAACTATTAGATTGTTAATAATATAAGGTATTTCTGCCATTCCCACATCCGGAACAGGAAAATAATTACTATCTACTAAGTTACGCGTATAAAACCAATCAACTAATCTTTGATTTAAACCGATGCTGGGAATATTTATTGATTCAACTATTAACTGCTGCGGCGGGAGATCAGAAACTTCACCACCGCTTGCCTCTGCCGCCACTTGCCATGGAGATATTTCCAGGCCAGCTAAGGCAAGAGTACCAAGGGCAATGGCAGCGTTCCGAAACACTCTCCTGGGATTTTCTGCCATGATCAGATTTTAGGTCTTAAATGTAGGGAAAAAGGCAAAACTAAGTAAGAATTATGCTAATTTTAGATTTGGATTTTGGAGAAAAGATAACTACCCAAAACCAGTAGGATTACAGTTACCACTGATAATACTGCCAGATCAAGTGGCAGACCAAAATGCGTTCCATCAACCAGTATCCCTCGTAGTCCATCAATACCATAAGCTAGTGGGTTAAAGCTGGCTATCAGCTGTAGAAATCTGGGCACTCCAGAAAGTGGAAAAATTGCCCCTGATAAAAAGAAAGTTGGCATCACTAAAAAGTTCATAATCAGTTGAAAACCTTGCATATCTTCTAAAACTGAAGCAATAGCAGTGCCAAGTGCTGTAAAAAGTAAGGCAATTAAAAACATAAAAAGTAGAGCCATCGGCAGTTGAGCCAAACTTTGAGGCCTAAAACCAATTATCCAGGCCAAAATTATGACAATTATTCCTTGAATCATAGCCACACTGGCTCCCCCTAAAGTTCTACCAATCATGATCTGAAGTCTTGAAACTGGTGCCACTAATGTTTCTTTTAAAAAACCAAATTGACGGTCCCAGATAATTTCAATCCCGGAAAAAAGAGCTGTAAACAAAATGCTCATGGCAATAATTCCTGGTGTTAAAAATTCCAAATAATTTCCTTGACCAGCTTTTTGAAAAACTGGACCAAAACCAAATCCTAGAGCTAGTAAAAACAGTAGTGGTTGACCCAATGAACCAATAATTCTGGTTCGGGCCCGAAAGTAATGCTTCAGTTGCCGAAGCCACAAAATATAGACAACGTTCATCGTCTCCTCCACATACCATGAACTGCGCGTAGTCTATCAATTGCCCCAGCTTCTTCTTTTCTTAAAGCTTTACCGGTTAAAGCCAAAAAGGCTTCTTCCAAAGATTTAGTTTTAGTTTGTTTTTTTAAATTAGTTGGACTATCTTGGGTAATAATTTTACCATGGTCAATAATGGCAACTCTGTTGGCCACCCGATCAGCCTCATCCATATAATGAGTAGTAAAAAAGACTGTGATTCCCTCTTTTTGATTTAAGTTTTTAATATAGCTCCAAATATGATTTCTGGTTTGAGGATCAAGCCCTAAAGTTGGTTCATCTAAAAATAAAATTTTTGGGTGATGCAACAAACCCCTGGCAATTTCCAGTCTTCTTTTCATACCTCCGGAAAAAGTCTTAACTAAACTGTTCTTGCGATCCCAAAGTTCAACAATTTTTAAGAGTTCCTCAATTCTTTGTTTCCTTAAAGGTCCGGGCAGACTATAAATGACCCCATGAAATTCCATATTTTCATAAGCTGTCAGCTCGTCATCTAGACTTGGGTCCTGAAAAACAATCCCAAAAGTTTTTCTACTCTCCCGGGAATTTTTGACTGGATCAATACCATTTAATTTAATCTGGCCAGAAGTTGGGACAAGTAAAGTGGTTAACATTTTAATAGTGGTAGTTTTGCCTGCTCCATTTGGTCCCAAAAAAGCAAAAATTTCACCTGCCTCAACCGAAAAAGATACTTTATCAACAGCAGCGAGTTTACCAAATTTTTTGATTAAGTTTTTAACTGTAATAATTTGCATATCTACCTATTTTAGTAAAGCCAAACAGATCATATTATCATATTCCTCATCTTCACCTCTACCCCCTAAAATAGTAATTTGCTATACTAAATTAAATGGAGAAAAAAAGATCCCGTTTTCATCATATTTTATCTTTTAAACATGCCTTTGAGGGACTTCTGTCTGCCTTAAAAGAAGAACCTAATTTAAAATTTCATTTTATTTTTGCAGTTATGGTCCTTTCAGCAGCCTATTATTTTCAAATAACTGCACTCGATTGGATCATCATTATTGTAATTATCAGTATCGTACTTGCTTTGGAGCTAACTAACACTGCCATTGAGGCCATTGTTGATTCTTTTACCATTGATCAACACCCTAGGGCCAAATATGCCAAAGATATTGGGGCAGCAGCAGTATTGCTTTCAGCAATTTTTGCCTCAATTGTGGGGATAATTATTTTTTGGCCGTATCTTTTTTCATGAACCAAAATTTATTTTTTCAAATTTTTAATTTAGGCCATAAAATATTTTTACTGGATCAAATAATGATTTTTGGGGCGGCCTATTTAATTTGGTTAACATTTTTACTCACAATATTTTTTACAATCAAGGGTGGATCCAAAGAAAAATTATCATTATTATTAATAGCTTTGGGGGTAATTTTTGCTGAAGTTTTAATTTTTATTATCCATGCCGTCTACTTTGAACCACGCCCCTTTATTACCTATCACCTAACTCCTTTGATAAAACATGGAGCTGATGCCGCCTTTCCATCAGGCCACACTACCATCATGGCAGTGATAGCTTGGGGCTTTACTTTTGCCAAATCAAAATGGGCACCATTATTTTTAGTTCTAATGCTGTGGGTGGGCTTTGCCAGAATTTTTGTGGGAGTCCATTATCCTTTGGATATTTTAGGGGGGGTGGTCGTTGGTTTTATTTCAATTATGTTAGTATGGAACCTTAAAAAGCTTTTCGCCTCGAAGGTGGACCCCTTTCGTGCGTAATGACTATTGACAGCACTATCAAATAGGGTCATAGTAAAGATGTGCCTGCCAAAAATTCAATTAAAATTTATTCCGAAAATTCATACTACCACCTCTATAATAGAGGAGTTGAAAAACGTTTAATATTCCAAGATGAACAAGATTATGCTGTTTTTCTTTCTTATTTGAAGACTTATTTACTCCCCAAAGACGAAAAAATCTTAAAACAAAAACTCGCTGATCCATCAACTAGCTACAAGATTAGAGAAACCATTCTCCAACAACTAAAATTAAATAATTTTTATGGTGAAATTACTCTTATTGCCTACTGCCTAATGCCAAACCATTTTCATTTATTAGTCAAACAAAAATCAAATAGTAGTATTGATAAATTTATGAATTCCCTGGGAATAAGATACGCTATGTATTTTAACCGTAGGTACAAAAGGGTTGGAGCACTTTATCAGGATGTTTACAAAGCTGTCATAATTGAATCAGATCCTCAACTTCTTTATCTTACTAGTTATATTCATCGTAACCCCATAAACAACACAGCCTCGAAGGTGGACCCCTTTCGTGGGTATTTTTCTCAACCTTCTTCTTTACCTGAATATTTGGGACAAAGGAAAACTAGGTGGGTTCATCCAGAGGATATTTTAGTTTTCTTTTCTAAAGAAAATCCTCAACTTTCCTATCAAACTTTTGTACAGCAATCAGATGATATGTCCCCCATCCAAAAAATAATTTTAGATTTTTGATTTAGCAAATTAAAAAGTGGGCTGGTTTTTTAAAAGTCTTTGCAGGGCCAACACAAAAGCAGCAGTCCGAAGACTAATTTTTTTACTTTTGGAAATTTTCCAAACTTCTGTAAAAGAAGTTACCATTTTTTCTGATAATTTTTCATTTACCTTTTTCAAATTCCATTTTTGATTTTTCATATTTTGTAACCACTCAAAATAGGAAACCGTTACCCCTCCAGCATTGGCCAAAACATCTGGCACTACCACAATTCCTTTTTTATTTAAGATTGGGTCAGCATCAGAGGTAGTTGGACCATTAGCCATTTCCAAAATAATTTTGGCTTTTATATTGCTGGCATTTTTAGCATTTATTACTCCCTCCAAAGCAGCTGGCACTAAAACATCAACTGGTAACTCCAATAACTTTTCATTGGTAATTTGAATATGTTTTGGAGAAGTTCCACATTTGCTAAGTTGTCCTTTTTCCAATTTACACTCCCGCATTTTTTTAATATCAAAACCAGTTCCACTTTTATCATAAATCCCACCCTTAGAATCAGATAACCCAACTACCAAATAACCATTTTGAGACAGCAGTGCTGCCAGATGCGACCCCACATTACCAAAACCTTGGATAGCAACAGTTAAGGGAGGTTTTAGACCCAGTTTTTTCACTAATTCTTCCAACACAAAAAATCCCCCCAAACCAGTTGCTTCTTCTCTACCCTCTGATCCACCATTACCAATACTTTTTCCAGTTACCACAGCCTTATCTCCATACTCGTCTACAATCCAATCCATGATAGTAGAGTTGGTATTAACATCCGGGGCTGGAACATCTAAAGTTGGGCCAATGTTTGGGGAAAGTTCCCTGGTAAACTGTCTGGTTAATCTTTCTAACTCTTTTTTAGATAAAGCTTTTGGATCAATTTCAATTCCACCTTTTCCTCCACCAAAAGGCACATCAACTACAGCATTTTTAATCATCATCCAAAAAGATAAAGCTTTTACTTCATTAGCATCAACATTGGGATGAAATCTTAAACCCCCCTTAAAAGGCCCAAGCCAGTTATTATATTGAAATCTATAACCTCTAACCATTTGAATTTTTCCATTATCTAATTTAAGAGGGAAATTTAAATCAATCTGTCTTTCGGGCTTTGATAAAATTTCCAAAATTTCTTTTTTTAAACCAATAACTTTAGCCGCATTGTTCAATTGCACTAAAGCAGATTCAAAAGAATTTTGTTTATTCATAAATTAGTTATTACTAGTAATATTAATGTCGGTAAATGTTGCGTAGGGCAATTTTTCGCTTCCACCAACCCATTTATAATTAGAACTTAAATCAGTTAAATTATTTTTTAACATTTCAAAGATATTACCCGATACCATACAATTCTTAACCCGTCCTACTATTTTACCGTTTTCAATTAAAAACCCAAGATGTATATTTACACTAAAATCACCAGAGTAAGGACTATCTTGTCCAGCACCAAGCAATTGGTCAACCAACATTCCTCTTTTTAGCCCATGAATTATATCATCACTTGACTTTGTTCCACAGTTAACAATAACGTTTGTCAAAGATGGGTTAGCTGGTATTCCAAAACCTCGACCATTTGGAGTAATATTCAATTTTTCGGCGTATTTTAAATCAGAATAAAAATTTTTAAGTATCCCCTTTTCAATTAACAAAAATGGTTTGGCAATTAAACCCTCATCATCAGAATTTGCGGAACCAGTTGCAAAATCAATTGTTGGATCGTCAATTAAGGTAAAACATTGATCAGCTATTCGTTTACCAATTTGATCAGACCATTTTGAAACTTTTTTATATACTGATTTAGCAGATAAGGCTGTTTCCACTGGACCTAACAAAACCGCAAAAGCATCTGGGGTAAAAATAATTGGTAATTTAGTCGAAGGAACTTTAACAACATTTTTAGCTAATTTAAATTTCTTGTTAATGTCACAAATAAATTTTTCTTTGCTAAAAGTTAGATCTCTCCAACTAAAATCTCCTTCGATCGATAAAATATCTCCCTTTGATACTAACTCTCCTCCTGCGGCAATGGTTAACACCGTCTCTTTGTGGTCATCTGAAAATCTTTGTGAATGTTCTAAATGAGACAAAGCTTCAGACTTAGCCAAAAACACATCTACTAAAATATTGGGGTTTTCTTTCTTAATTGACCTAATTATTTGTCGTCCCAATTTAATCAACTCATCGGATTTAATTCCCGACACTTTTTTACTATAGAGTTTAATTTTGGATTGCTGTTGAGGCTTAGGGTAGGAATAACTCACCTTATCACCAAAACCTGATGATCGTAATGCCCGAGAAATTAAAGCGTCTTCGTCAAATTGATTAGCGCTAGCAACCCCTATCTTATTTTTTTTAATAACTTCAAGTTGAAACAAACTACCTTGCTTGGTAGTAACTTCTTTTAAGATATCTTTTTCAAAAAAGACTACAAGCCGGTCTGATGATGCAGATGAAAAACGGTACGGCAATGATTTTAATTTTTTCTTAAGCTGCATTATTCTCCTCCTACTGTCACATTATTAATTCTGACATAACCACCACCGGATCCAACTGGCATATGTTGACCTTGTTTACCACAAGTACCTTGATCATGATCAAAATCAGAAGTAACACCATCAATATATTTTAAAGTGTCAAAAACATTACCCATAAGTTTAACTCCCCTAACTTTTTGCTTAAGTCTTCCATTTTCAATCATTACCCCATATATAGCAGTAAAGGTAAAATTTTCCATTGCAGTCATACCACCTAACCAATTAATTGCTAAAAGACCATTTGAAGTTGAGGCAATTAAATCATCTAAATTCTCTTTTCCTGGTTTAAAAAAAGTATTAGACATTCTAACGATTGGTTTATTGGAAAAACCATCAGCCCTAGCTCTTCCGTTTGGTTCTTCTTTTAATTTAGCAGCAGTTTCTAATGAATGTAGCCGACTAGCAATTACGCCATTTGTGACTAGTTGAGTCTTTTTTGCCAACACCCCTTCATCATCATAAGTAAAGTTTCCCCATCCAGATGGCAAGTTAGGATCATCAATAATATTTAATTTGTTAGATCCAATTTTTTTGCCTAATTTCATTTGTTCCAATACTTTAGGGTTTTCATATTGATAATCGGCTTCTGATAAATGTCCAAATGCCTCATGTGCAAAAGTACCAGCTATCCTTGGATCTAAAATAACATTATAAACACCACTTTTTACTTTCGGAGCTTTGGTTAATTCTACTGCTTCTTTAGAAACAGTAAGCATTTCATCATCCAAACCCTCAATTATTTCAAATCCTCCAATATGACCTTTTGAACCCCGATTGATTTCAATAACATCATCAACTCTACCAACAGCTTGAAATACCAATCTAATATATGGTCTAGTTTGCAAAATCCTTGCTCCTTGGCAGTTAACAAAATATTTAGTCAAAAAATTATCTGAATAACCAATGTTCGAGGTCTGAATACTACTTGCTCCTGTTAAAAGTAAATTATTGTAATGTTTAACCAAAGTAACTTTTTCTTTGAGTGGTACTTGGCGAAAATCTTTTTTAAAAGTTGGTAAAATTTCATCCTGCGTTTGTGGTATTTGTGTAAGTTGGGTAGTTCCTTTTCCTTGTAATTTAGCAATAGTTACGGCTTGGGAAATTTTTTCTTTCAGTTTGGTAATATCAGTAAAAGTTGCTATTCCCCAAGAACCATTTACTAAAACTCGAACAAAGAAGCCAAGCCCAAATGGTTCAGTAATCACTTCTGGTTCTTTGCCCCTAAAACTGATTACAGTCATAAAAGACTCTTCAGCTCGAATTTCGGAATAATCAGCTTTAATTTTTTTAACTTCTTCTGCCAATTGTTCTTGGAGGTTTCCATTAATCCCAACTCTTAAAGACATGGTGTAAGTCTATCAAACTAGATGAATTGAAACAATATGAAATTTAGCTTTTGGTATAATATTTTTTGCCTTTTAATTTTTCGGGGAGCAGGTCTTCTTTAGTATATTTATCATACCCTTTGCCATATCCAATTTCCTTCATCAGTTTTGTTGTAGCATTCCTAAGATTCAAGGGAATGGGTAAATTACCATATTTTTTAACATCTTCCAAAGCTTTCATATAAGCTTCATAGGAAGATCTGTCTTTTTTAGCTTGGGCCATGTAAACTGTCCCTGCTGCCAAATTTTCCTGACATTCCGGGTAACCAATTCGTTGGCAAGCTTGAAAAACAGCATTGGCAACCACCAAAGCTGTTGGGGAAGCAACATCTTCAGAAGCAAAGACAACTAATCTGCGGGCAATAAAAATAGGGTCTTCACCTGCTTCAACCATCCTGGCTAAATAATAGAGGGCCCCGTCCACATTGGAAGCCCTCATACTTTTTATATATGAGCTAATGGTATTGTAATGCTCATCTCCCGCTTTATCATAGAGTAAGGCTTTCTTTTGGATAGCTTCTTCAATCATCGCTTTAGTTATTATTATCTTGTCATCGCGAGCGGAGCGTGGCGATCTCTCCTCTTTCTGGGATTGCTTCGTCGCTTCGGTCCTCGCAATGACATTCATTGCAGTAGCTGCAATTTCCAAAGTATTTAAAACTATCCTAGCATCACCACCAGACATATCAATTAAAAAATCGGCTGCTTCTTTTTTAATTTTGGCCTTAAATTCCCCTAATCCTTTTTCTTTATCTTTCAAAGCCCTATTGATAATTTCTTTTAGATCTTCATTTTCCAAAGATTTAAGTGTTAAAACTCTAGTCCGGGAAAGTAGTGGCCCAATTACTTCAAAAGAAGGATTTTCAGTTGTGGCTCCAATTAAAATAAAAGTTCCATTTTCTACATAAGGTAAAAGCGCATCTTGTTGGGCTTTATTAAAACGGTGTATCTCATCAATGAAAATTACCACAGTTTTTTTAGCAAAAAACGTTTTGGTCTCTGTTAATTTTTCAAAGATTTTTTTAAGTTCTGCAATACCTGTGGTAACTGCAGAAAATTCCATAAATTCTGCTTCTATTTCAGAAGCTACAACCCGAGCCAGTGTAGTT
>CAZZHC010000012.1:0-2515 GCA_964653745.1 uncultured Gammaproteobacteria bacterium | reverse complement strand
CCCCATAAAATCATGGAGAAAAGCTGCCCATTTTTAATAGCTTGGGAAAGTAATTTGTCTTCCGACAAAAGATGTTTTTGACCAACAATTTCTGCCAAGGTTTGAGGACGCATGCGATCTGCCAATGGATTCATAGAACTGTAAACCATCTTACCCGAAAAAACTACGAAGATCAATGGTTTTTGTTTTTCTAGCCTCGAAGGTGGACCCCTTTTGTGCGTAATCAACCATTTTTTACCCAGGGCCCCTGTGGAGTATCTTCTATTTCAAAACCCAACTTCTTTATTTGATTTCTTAACTCATCAGCTTTGTTAAAATCTCCTGATTTTCTAGCATTTTCTCTTTCTTCAACCAATTTAGAAACTTCACCTGGTACTTCCAAAGGTTTTCCAATATATTCATCAAGACCCAGTCCCAAAATTTTATCCATTTCTAAAAGTGTGGCTGATTTTTCAGATGTCGAAGGATTGAGTTCCTGATTGTGTACCATTTCCCACATTACCGCAACAGCTTGTGGTATGTTTAAGTCATTATTGGCACTATCTTGAAATTTCTGCCAATATCTTGGGTCAGGCTCTTTAGGCTGCTCCCACGCTCTAATCTGTTCTCTTAAATTGTTTAAAGCATTTTGTGCAGCAGTCAAAGACTCCCAGGTAAAATTTAGTTTATCCCGGTAATGGGCAGTCAAAACTAGATAGCGAAAAGCCAGTGGTTCAATATTTTTTTCTTCAATATCTCTTAAGGTATAAATATTCCCCAAAGATTTAGACATTTTTTTACCATCAACTAAGAGGTGCTCGCCTTCTACAAAAAAGTTGGCAAATTTTTGGCCAGTTTTTCCTTCACTTTGAGCAATTTCATTTTCATGATGAGGAAAAATTAGATCTACTGCCCCACCATGAATATCAAAAGAGTCCCCCAAAAACTTTTGGCTCATCACTGAACACTCAATATGCCAACCAGGTCTACCCTTACCCCAAGGAGAGGAAAAACCCACCTCATCTGGCCCCACTGATTTCCATAAAGCAAAATCCTGGGGTTCATCTTTAGAATATTCATCAGCCTTTACCCTAGTCCCACTTTTTAATTCTCTCTTATTAAGTTGTGATAATTTTCCATAATTTTCAAATTTAGAAATATCAAAATAAACTGATCCATCTTGTTCAACATAGGCCAAACCTTTTTCTAACAGCTGCTCAATATATCTGATCATCAAATCAATGTGTTCTGTTGCCTTAGGATGAACACTAGCTTGTTTAATATTTAACTTATCTAAATCTTCAAAAAAAGCTTGGATATAAGGCTTAGTAAATTCATTAATTTCTAACCCTTTTTCCTTGGCTCCTTTAATGATTTTGTCTTCAATATCAGTGATATTCATCACCCTTTTTATTTCAAACCCATCAACTTCTAAAACTCTTTGTAAAATATCTTCAAAGATATAAGTTCTTAAATTTCCAATGTGGGCAAAATCATAAACAGTTGGGCCACAAGTATACATCCCAACTTTAGGAGAATTTAAAGGTACAAATTCTTCAATTTTGCGAGTTAGGGTATTGTAAATTTTTAATCTTGCTGGCATATTAGAAGTATACAGCATTTAAACTCGGTATCAAACATAAAGATGCTAGACTTATAGTTTGACTATTGGGTTATAAAGTGTTATAGTTTACAACATTAAAAGTAGGGAGATCTTCTCTCTGCTTTTTCTTTTATTTTAAAAGAAAGGAGGATAATATGAGAGTTGAAACAAAATGTGCTTATTGTCAAGCCCAGGGTATAAGTTGTGAAAAAGCCAATACACCTGGTGTGAATCAAGCAAGGGTCATTTTTTCCCAAAATGGAAGACAAAAACAATCGCTTGGAGCTTCTATATCTGATTGTGAAATTCGGGGAAAAATTTTGGAATTAGTAGGAACTAAACAATAAAATTGTTTTATTGAAAGGTTAACCTCCTACCCCTCCTTTGAGTTCTGTTTTTCTGGCAGCAATTTGGGCAGCTGACATTTCTTGCCTTTTCTTTTGTTTGTCTAAAACCTCAAATTGTGTAACCTGCTTTTTTTGTTGTTCTTCTGCATTTTTTGCTTGAAGTTTTTGTAGCTGCTCTGCCCTTACTTTTTCTTGGGCATTTTGAATATTTTTATACCAATTGATCACATGCCTGGCCCAAGCCAGTCTTTTTTGCTCATCCTGTTGCTTTTGCTGTTGGGCAGCAGGATCTAAAGCTTTGGGAGTACCAACCACTGATTGGACACCTTCCTCAATAGCTTTTCCCACCTCATCACGAACTGGCTTGACCACTCCCTCACTAATATCTTGAGCAGTATCTGCTACTGCCCCTTTTATTCCATCACTCATTTTTTTAGTATAACACTAATTTAGGAATTTACTTTAGTATTCTTTTCTGCCCTCTAAAGCCCGGGATAATGTAGTTTCATCAGCATATTCTAAATCTCCTCCCACTGGCAAACCTCTCGCAATTCTAGTCACTTTTATTCCCAAAGGAGAAATTAAT
>CAZZHC010000011.1:0-13721 GCA_964653745.1 uncultured Gammaproteobacteria bacterium | reverse complement strand
ATGTTTGATAAGTTCTGGCAACTTGTTTCCCATGATGTTGGTATTGATTTAGGTACAGTAAATACTCTGGTCTTAGTTCGTGGTAAAGGGATTGTAATTAGAGAACCATCAGTAGTAGCAATTCATAAAAAAAGTAAACAGGTTTTGGCAATTGGCAGTGAGGCCAAAAGGATGTTGGGTAGAACCCCCCTGGCTATTGAGGCTGTGAGGCCCTTAAGAAACGGAGTTATTTCTGATTTTGACTGCACCGAGGCAATGCTTCGTCATTTTATCCGTCAAGTTCACCAAAACCATGACAAAGGATCCAAATTTCCTAAAATTCCCAGGCCCAGGGTGGTAATTGGTATTCCATCAGGGGTCACTGAAGTAGAAAGAAGAGCAGTCCAGGATGCTGCATTGGTGGCAGGAGCAAGGGCAGCCCACTTAATTGAGGAGCCAATGGCAGCAGCGATTGGAGCAGGTCTTTCTATTGAGGAACCAGAAGGGAATTTAATTATTGATATTGGAGGAGGTACCACAGAAATTGCTGTGATTTCTTTGGGTGGAATGGTAATTAATAGGTCCTTAAGAATAGCTGGAGATCAGTTGGATGAAGATATTATCAATTACATGAAGATGCGGTATGGGATGTTGATTGGTGAAAAAACTGCTGAAAATATCAAAATTGAAATTGGTTCAGTGGTTCCTTTAAAACAGGAAAAAGAAACAGTGGTAAGGGGCAGGGATTTGGCCACAGGGCTACCAAAATCCCTAAAAATTTCTTCAGTAGAAATTAGGGAGGCTCTGACTGGAACAATTAATCAAATGATTACTACTATCAGTGAGGTTTTGGAAGAAACTCCACCGGAACTTTTATCTGATCTTTTGGAAAGAGGAGTTGTGATTGCTGGTGGTGGGGCATTACTTAGGGGTTTGGATAAAAAAATAGCAGAAGAAACTAAAATGCCAGTTTGGATAGCTGATGATCCATTAACTACAGTGGTCAGGGGTTGTGGTAGGGTTTTGGAAGATTTAGATTTACTTGCCAAAGTCAGAGTTACTGGAGGGCTAAAATAGCTAGGTGTCCGCATTGTCCACCTGAAAGGTGGACGGCTAGGTGGACGGCTAAAGTGTCATTCAAAACCATGTTTTTTTGCCCAACCCGAATGATCTTGTTGCCAATCTTCAATCATAACCTCTTTTTGTTTATCAAGCAGCCCTAAACGGATAGCTGTCCTAAAAATTATTGAAAAATTTGTGACACTAATTGGCCTGACACCGATTTTTTGAAAACCATTATATGCTTCTGGCCAGTTATAAGTAGAAATACTTAAAACATCAGTTACTTTTCCACCTTTTGCCCGAACATTATTTATGGCATCAGTAGCTGATCCTCCCGTGCTAAACTGGTCTTCAACCACTAAATAATTTTGTCCTGGTTCTAACCAACCATCGATTACTTTACCGCTACCATGAGTTTTTGGTTCAGTTCTAACTGTTATCATCGGTAAATTTAATAATCTGGCTAAACCATCAGCATGAAAAATAGCACTTGAGAAAACTGCTGCTAAACCAAATGGTCTTAAATTTTGCTCAGTAATCTCTTCTGCCATCAGTTGGGTAAGTCTTGCTCGGGGAATAGGAAAGGATTGGAATAAGCGGTTGTCAGTATAAACTGGGCTTTTGGCACCAGAAGTCCATAAAAAAGGTTGATCTTTAAAAAATTCAAAACATGATCTACCAGTATCACCAAGTGGAGTTAATAAAAGTTCTGCTACCTCTTCAGCTCTAGCCATAAGTTCCAGACAGGTTGTTAAAACAATAATTAAACCATACTTTTTTGTCAATACATCTGGGGTTAAATATGTTATATTAGCCTTGATGAAGAGGTTGTTACCTAATTTAAAATTACTCCTGTTTTTGATCTTTTTATCTTTGATCCTTTTACTGTTTGATAGTATGAACCTATTAAAATTTCCCAAAACTTTAGTCCAAACTTTTACTGTCCCAGTTCAATATGGTTTTTATAAAACAGGTTTATCTTTGGGTAACCAATTTGGTTTTATTTTTTCTGCCAGAACTGCTGCCCAAGAAAACAAAGCTTTGAGGTTACAGCTAGCTACTGTCTTTGCTGAAAATGCTAATTTACAAAAAAAATTAACCGAGACAGAAGGTTTGGTTGACTCCTTTAACAAATTAAATCCCCAAACTTATAATTTAATGCCTGCCAGGGTGATAGCTTTGAGTAGATTTCTAACTATTGATAAAGGGTCTAATGATGGGGTGAGTGTTAACCAAGTAGTAGTTTTTAAAGATAGTTTTGTGGGGGTGGTTCAAAAAGTAGAGCCTAAAAGTGCCCAAGTTTTACTTTCTTCTGATCCTGACTCAAAAATTGCTGTTTTTTCTCAGGGAAATGATGGTAGGGCCAGAGGAATGCTGGCCGGCCAATTTGGATCAGAGGCTTTAATGGATAAAATTTTACATGAGGAAAAAGTAAATAAAGATGATTTGGTTTACTCTGAAGGCACAGAAGGAAAGCTGCCCCGGGGACTAGTGATGGGAAAAATAACAGAGGTGATGGAGAGAAAAAATGAAGTTTTTAAACGAGCCAAAGTGGAACCAATTTTTAAAGCAGCTGATTTAGATGTAGTGTTTGTGATAGGGGGATCATGATAGCGCTTTTAATTGTGTTAACCCTGGTTAGTTTTTTACAGGCTACTTTTTGGCCAATTAATCTGGTCCTAATTATTTTAATCAGCCGGGCTTTTGTTACATCAGATAAAATAACCCTCTGGCTCTCATTTGGTTTTGGACTACTTTTGGCACTGTTATCAGGTTATCCACTGGGTAGCTTAAGCCTAATTTATCTTTTAATAATAGTTTTAGTGAGACTTGTTAGAAATACTCACCTTGCTTCCCATTGGCTAATTATTTTACCTCTATCTTGGATAATGTTACTGCTGGACCAGTTTTTGCAAAGTTTAATTTTAGGGACTGGTTTTAGATTTTTATCCAGCCTTTTGCCTTTAATATTTGTTTTACCAATTTATTTAGCAGTTAGGTTTTGGGAAGAAAGATTTATCCCTAGGCCTGCTATTAAACTAAAAATAGGAAAGTAGATATGAAACGCCGAAAAAAATTGGGACTGGCTTTCCCGGACGAACTTTTAAAAGTTAGAAGCCAAGCCGGGCATTTTAAAAAAAAGTTAGATGAAGGTGAGTGGGCTGATAATTTTATTCCCAATTATCAGCCTAAAGATACTCAAGAGACAATTTCGGTCTGGCGAAGACTTACGCTATCAAGTATTTTCTTGCTGATTTTTTTTGGTCTCTTTTTAAGGCTTTTCCATTTACAAGTGGTGTTGGGTAAACAAAACAGGGAACGAGCTGATTTTAATCGAATTCAAGTTAAAGTTTTGCATGCCCCCAGAGGAGTAATTTTTGATCGAAGCGGTAAAGTTTTGGCAGAAAACAGTCCCGGTTTTAGGTTAAAAGACCAATTTATTGGTCGTGATCAGGCCTTGGAACTGGAAGCCAAAAACGATACCAGATTTAATGATTTGGAAGTTGATACCATCCGTTCTTATCCTTTGGGGTCAGTAACTTCTCACATTTTGGGTTATGTTGGCCAAATTTCAGCAGAAGAATTCAAGAAAGAGCAATTTTCAAGTTATAAAATTGGTGATCGGGTGGGACGGGCAGGTATTGAACAAACTTATGAATATCTTTTAAAGGGTAAGGATGGGGCAGAAATTATTGAGGTTGATGCTCAAGGTGAGAAACTAACTACACTGCGAAAAGTTGATCCGATCCCTGGTAAAAATATTTATTTATCAATTGATGCTGATTTGCAAAAACAAGCTATGAAGTTACTGCAGGATGGGGTTTTAAAAGCTTCTTCTTGCTGTGGGGCAATGGTGGCAGAAGATCCCAAAACTGGGGAGATTTTGGCCTTGGCTTCAATTCCTTCATATGATGCCAATGCTTTTACTGATCCCAAAAGAAATCAGGAAGTAACTGCCTATTTTAATGATCCCAACTCACCAATGTTAAATAGGGTTATAGCTGGAACTTATCCTCCAGGCTCTACTTTTAAAATTATTTCTGCTTTAGCAGCCTTGTCATCAGGAAAAATTACTTCCCAAACTGAAATTGAAGATACCGGAGTGATGTCTCTGGGTCCTTATCAGTTTGCCAATTGGTATTTTACTCAATATGGTAGAAAAGAAGGGATGGTAGATATTACCAAGGCACTGCAAAGATCAAATGATATTTTTTTCTACCATGTTGGACAGCTTTTAGGAGAAAAAACTTTGGGAGAGGTAGCAGGGAAAATGGGTTTGGGCAAAAAATTAGGCATTGATTTACCGGGAGAAGTTGATGGTTTAATCCCCACTGGCAGCTGGAAAGAAAAAACTACTGGGCAGCCTTGGTATCCTGGGGATAACCTGCATATGGCCATTGGTCAAGGCTTTACCTTGACCACCCCTTTACAAATTTTAGCAGTGACCTCTTTTGTGGGAAATAATGGTGCCCTGATTGAACCGCACTTAGTTGTGAAGGCAACTTATCCTGATGGCAGTTTAAATCAACAATTTCGTTTTGAGCCAATTGTTAAAGATTTGTTTAAAAAAGAGGATTTAGCACTGGTTAAAAAAGGTTTGTCTTTAGTTCCCAAAGATGGTGGAACAGCCTGGCCTTTTTTCTCTTTTGCTATTCCCACTGCCGGGAAAACCGGTACAGCTGAATTTGGCGATCCCAAGGATAAAACTCATGCCTGGTATACTTCCTTTGCACCACTGGATAATCCCCAAATTGCTTTAACAGTTTTAGTAGAGGCAGGGGGTGAAGGATCAAGTGTATCTGCCCCGATCGCCAAAGAGGTTTATACATGGTACTTTAATCCTGATAAAAATCACCCAAAAAGTTTAGATACTTTTGAAATAGCTACCCAATCAGCTAAAGTTTTGGGAGAATAAGCTGTCCACCTGAAAGGTGGACCGTTATTGACACAAAACCTGCTTCTGTATAAGCTCAAGATATGGCCTATCAACAGGCAATATTTGCCAACGAGGAGTTCTATCACATCTTCAATCGCGGTGTTGAAAAAAGAGCAACTTACGTTAATCACAGAGACTATCAGCGTTTTCTGCAAACTTTGGAATATTACCGTTTCAAAAATCCACCGGCGAAATTTTCAGCCCGACATCGCCCACATTTAAATAAAAAAGTTAAAGATGAATCTGTTTGGGTAGAAATTGTTTGTTTTTGCTTAATGCCTAACCATTTTCATCTAGTAGTAAAGCAAATAGAAGATGGTGGAATAACAAAATTTATCAGTAAAAGCCTTAATAGCTATACTAAATATTTTAATACTAAACATAATCGAGTAGGTCCTCTTTTCCAGGGGGCTTTTAAAGCCAAAAGAATTGAGGATACGGAACAACTCTTACATTTGTCACGTTATATTCACCTTAACCCTTTAATAGATTATTTGGTAGAAGATTTGAGCACATATACATATTCCTCGTATTCTGAATTCATTGGTAATTTGAATAATGGATTTTGCCAAACCCGGTATATACTAGATCATTTTAGCAAGTCATCTGATTATCAACGATTTGTTTTAGATCAAGAGGATTATGGGAGAACTATCAAATATATTGAACGAGCCTTAATTTTAGAAGAGGAAGAATATAGTATCTAAGTATTAGGTGTCCGCATTGTCCACCTGAAAGGTGGACAGCTAAGATGATAAAAAACTTACCTTATTTAGTAGCACTGCATTCTGTTAATGGGCTGGGGCCAATCAGACTTAAAGCCCTGCTTAATTATTTTCAAGATCCCAAATTGGCTTGGGAAGGGTCCAGTAAAGAAATTTTGGCCCTTGGTCTTCCTCCAAAAGTAGTTGACCTGTTGATAGAAACTAGAAAAAAATTAGATCCAGAAAAATATTTGGAACAAATCCAAAAATCTGGAATCAAAGTACTCACCATTTTTGACGACACTTACCCAAAACTTCTAAAAGAAATTTATGCCCCGCCAACAGTGCTTTACTATAAGGGGGAAATTTTGCCACAAGATAATAAGGCTGTGGCTGTAGTTGGGACTAGAAAAATTACTGGTTATGGCAGGATGGTCACAGAAAAATTAACCAAAGAATTAGTTGGTTTTGGAATAACCATTGTGTCAGGATTGGCTCGGGGTGTTGATACTAAAGCTCATCAAACAGCTATTGAGAATCAGGGTCGGACCTTGGCTGTGTTGGGGGGTGGATTAAATAGAATTTTCCCGCCAGAAAACACTGTTTTGGCAGAAAAAATTGCTTCAGGTTTTGGGGCAGTAATTTCTGAATTTCCACCCCATCATCCATCTCTAGCTGGTAATTTTCCAGCCAGAAATAGAATTATTTCTGGGCTTTCTTTGGCAGTGTTGGTAGCAGAAGCGGCAGAGGATTCCGGCTCTTTAATTACTGCTAAACTCGCTCTGGAACAAGGTAGGGAAGTTTTTGCTGTGCCTGGACCAATTACTTCAGATTTATCCAAAGGGCCCTTAATGCTTATCAAACAAGGAGCCAAACTGGTCACAGATGCTCAAGAAATTTTGGAAGAATTGGGACTAGAGGGGGTTAAGAGTGCAGGCCCAAAAGTTCAGAATGAAAAAGACTTAACAAAAGTAGAGCAAAAAATTTTGGATTGTTTGACCAATGAACAAAAACATATTGATGAGATTTGCAGAGAACTTAAGATCACTGCCGCAGAAGCATCAGCTGCCTTAGTTAAAATGGAAATTTACGGCTTGGTAAAAAACCTTGGTGGGGGAAATTATGGTAATATTAAATTATGATCAACAGAAATAAATTATTTTGGTTGGTTTTAATAGTAGTGTTTTTAACAGCTTGGACAGTTATTAAAACCAACAAGCGTCCTGTTTATAAAAAAGGTAACTCCACTGTTTATGACAATGCTGTGATGGCAGCCTTTGCCTTATATAAAAAAGGAGTTAAAGAGGGAATAAAAATGGATAACGGACCGTGTCTTACTAACGATTTAATGCCTGGTTGGGTAGTGGATGTGATTCATAATCCTCGGCAGACTGTTGATAATCTAGTGGAAAATCAATGCCAGGCTTATTTAGAAGGTAGAGCTACCCATTTTGTAGAACTTGATACCACTGGGAATCTAGTCAGAGTTCAATGATATAAATGAAATATCTAAAACTGCCCCTTCATCTGATCAAATTTTGGTATTTGGAAAGCTTGATAGTAATTTTGCGGGCTTGGAAAAATATCCTGTTTTATTTAGAAGAAGATTTAGCAGTGGGATTAATGCTCAAACTTTTATTTACCCCCCTGTTTCATGATGCTTCAATTGGGGGAAGAATGTTAAGCTTTGGTTTTAGAAGTTTTAGGATTGGTGTAGGAGTCACAGCCTTTTTCTTATCCACCCTACTTATTTTTAGTTTAGCTTTGTGTTGGTTTTTACTGCCAGCTTTGGTAGTTATTTACCCTCAAGGTTTACTGGGATGGGTAATAAGAATTGCCCTTTTTTCTGGTCTGGTTTTATTTATCAATCATATTATTTCCCATCCCCACAAAACAGTTAAAGCTTTAAAAAATGCAGGAGAAATTTGGCAAGCTAGTTTGCTTAAGAAAAAAGATTTAAATTTTAATAAACTTTGTGCAACCCCCGAGGTTGCTAACCTATTATCTTATTTGGAAATTGGGGTTGGTCAGTTAGTTGATCTAGTTAAAATAAATGAACAAAATTTAGATCAAATTTTAGCCAAAACTTTAGAATTGGGCCAAAAATTACAAGTTTCCTACCTTGGTCCAGAACATTTTTTAGTTGGAATTTTAGCTGCCACACCTAATGTGGATGAGCAATTGTTAAAACTAAATTTAAAGATTGATGATTTTATTGACGCCTTAGGTTTTTTGGAAAGAAAAAGACAACTTTGGAGAACGGTTTTTATTTGGGATAGAGACTTTCATATTAAACATCTTAAAGGTATAAATAGGGGCTGGTTAGGGGTACCAACCCCAAATCTTGATTTGGTATCAGAAGATTTAACAAGAAAAGCTGCCAGAGAAAAATTGGCTGATTTTGTAGGTAGGAAAGAAGAAGTTGGCCGCGTGATAAATATTTTGTCCCAAAATACAGGCAGAAATGTAGTTATTGTGGGACAGCCCGGTTCGGGCAGAGATGCCCTGGTAGAGTATTTGGCTAAATTAATTATTGCTGGTGATGCCCCCCTGTCCTTGGCAACCAAAAGATTAGTCAGGCTTGATGGGGTTAAACTTTTGGCTGGAACCGAAAACCAAGGTGATTTAGCAGAAAAAATAAAAAATATTTTTGAAGAGGTTAAATATTCTGGCAACATTATTGTTTATATTGAAGAAATTCAAAACATATCTGATTTATACTCCTTACTTTTACCATATATTGAAGCAGCAGATTTTCAGTTTGTGACAGTGACTGATGAGGGGAGTTACACCAGGGTCCTGGAGAAAAATCAAAGTTTTGCTCATCTTTTTATCAAAGTGGAATTACCACCTGCTTCAGTTTCTGATACCATTGCCATTTTAAAAAATAAAGCAGTGGAGTATGAAAGAGATAAAAAAATTAAAACTTCACTTTTAGCTATTTATGAAATTGCCCAACTTTCCAACAGATTTATCCATGATAAAGTTTTACCAGATTCATCTACCCTTGAACAATGTTTACCTCTTTCAGAAAACGGTTGGGTGAAAAAGAAAATTGTGGAAAGCGTGATCCAGTCCCAAACTGCTGTACCTGTAGGAGAAGTTGGGGCAGAGGTTAAAAAAGAGCTTCTCAATTTAGAAGAAGAAATACACAAAGATATGATTGATCAGGAGGAGGCAGTTTCATCTGTTGCCAAAACTTTAAGAAGAGCAGCAGCTAGTTTAAGAGAAACAAATCGCCCCATTGGCTCCTTTTTGTTTGTGGGTCCAACCGGAGTTGGGAAAACAGAACTATCCAAAATTTTAGCCAAAGTATACTTTCAAGGAAAAGGACACTTTTTCAGATTTGATATGTCAGAATACCAAACCCAAGATGGTGTGGAAAAATTAATTGGCAAAAGTGGTGAGGAGGGGCAACTAACAGAAGAGGTTTTTCTTCATCCTTACTCTTTAATTTTACTGGATGAGTTTGAAAAAGCAGACAGTAGACTTTTAACTTTATTTTTACAAGTTTTGGATGATGGAAGATTAACTTCCGGTTCGGGAAAAGTGGTTGATTTTACTAATACCATCATTATTGCTACTTCTAATGCTGCATCTTTGACTATTGCTCAAAGTTTAGAAGGGGGTTTACCTTTTGCAGAAGTTGAGAAAAAAGTAAAAGATGAGCTGCTGACTATTTTTAAGCCGGAACTTATCAATAGGTTTGATGGGGTGGTAATTTTTAAACCATTATCAAGGCAAGATTTACAAAAAATTGTGGAACTAAAACTGGTTGCCTTACAAGATCAGCTTAAAGATCAAGGGTATGTGGTGGATTTTGATCAAAAGTTGGTGGAAAAATTGGCAGAGAAAGGTTTTGATAAAGTTTTGGGAGCAAGACCTTTAAGGAGATTAATTCAGGATAGTTTAGAAGCCAGACTGTCAGTCATGATCTTGGAAGATAAATTACCTAAAGGGGAAAAATATTTAGCAGGGGAAAACCTGTTAGCATAAAGTATTATTCCATAAGTCCTAAACCCAAGCGTAAACTGGAGATGCTAACTTTGACCTTCTCCTGCTTGCATCCCCAACAAGGAACTTCTCTTTCTCCCTTTTGATGTTGTCCGAAATGTATTTTGACAGTACCATTACAAGAAGAATTTGGGTCAGCTGGATAAGAATTGTGTGGTAGTTCTATACCATACCATGGTTCGCCATCTATACTTGTAGTATATACTATCCTGGGTCCTGGAGGTTCTATTTCCGGAGCTAAAATTTCCTCTAATCTTTGTTCATATTCGTCATCTTGGCTACCAGCTCTAACAACTTTTTCTTGTATTGCCATTAGTATAAATTAACTCACTTTAAATGGTTTTTGAGATGTTGTCAACTCTAAACCTTGACAAATTGGGTACAATTACTTGACAGTTAGTATGTTATGCAAAATTTAGTAATTGTAGAAAGTCCGACTAAAGCCAGAACCTTATCAAAATATTTAGGTGATAAATATCAAGTAGAAGCTTCAATGGGTCATGTCAGGGATTTACCCAAAGCAGAGCTGGCAATTGATGTAGAGCATGATTTTGAGCCCAGATATATTGTTCCAAGGGATAAAGTTAAAAGAGTTAATGAACTAAAAAAAATAGCTGCAACAGCTAAAACTTTATGGCTTGCTTCAGATCCTGATCGGGAGGGTGAGGCAATTGCTTGGCATTTGGAAAAATTGTTATCTGGTGGTGGAGATCAAATAAAAAGAGTAGTTTTTCATGAAATAACTCCCGAAGCAATTGCCGAGGCTTTTGAAAACCCCAGACAAATTGATATTAAATTGGTTGATGCCCAACAGGCCAGAAGAGTTTTGGATAGGTTAGTGGGGTATAAATTATCTCCACTGCTTTGGAAAAAAGTTAAATCAGGGCTTTCTGCAGGGAGAGTTCAGACAGTTGCTTTAAGGTTAATTGTAGAAAAAGAAAGGGAAATTGAAGCTTTTAAAACAGAAGAATATTGGACTATTGAGGCAGAACTTGAAGATGGTGGGAAATTTGTAGCTACTTTAATTGAGCAAAATGGTAAAAAGTTAGTTATTAAAAATAAAGAAGAAGCAGATGTCCATGTTAAAGCTTTAGGAAAAGCAGATTACCAAGTTTTAAAAATTACCAAAAAAGAAATTAGAAAACATCCAGCCCCTCCTTTTACTACCTCCACCTTGCAGCAAGCAGCTTCCAATAGATTGGGTTTTACTGCTAAAAAGACCATGATGATAGCACAGCACCTATATGAACATGGACTAATTACTTATATGAGGACTGATTCTGTTAATCTTTCTGCTCAAGCAATAAATGGTGCCAGAAGTTATATTGAAACAACATTGGGCAAAAATTATTTACCAAATGCCCCGAGGATTTTTAAAACTAAGCAATCAGGCCTACCGATATTAAATTAACAGTTGATGAATTAAAAACCAGTGAGGGAATTACTGGGGATCATGTTAAACTTTATGATTTAATTTGGAAAAGGATGGTAGCTTCCCAGGTAGTTGAGGCAATGGTGGACCAAACGACAGTAGACGTGTCGGCAACGGGTCCTGCCGCTCGTCAGCCCCATATAAAAGAAGATGGGGCGCCCCGACTCGCGTCACCCGTTACCATCCCTTACTTACTAAGGGCTACTGGTAGTGTGGTGAAATTTGATGGAGATAAAATTTTGCCGGTACTTTCTGAAGGAGAAAAATTAAAATTACTCCAGCTTTTACCGGGCCAACATTTTACCGAGCCTCCAGCCCGTTATACTGAAGCATCTTTGATTAAAAAATTAGAAGAGCTGGGGATTGGTAGGCCTTCAACTTATGCTCCAATTATTTCTACTATTTTAGAAAGAATTTATGTGGAAAGGGAAGAAAGAAAATTTTTCCCCACACCACTAGGTTTGGCAGTAGCAGATTTTTTGCTGAAAAATTTTCCCGATATTTTTGATTATGCTTTTACTGCCCAAATGGAAGATGCCCTAGATGAGGTGGCCAGAGGAGAAAGAGCTTGGCAGCCAACCATTAAAGATTTTTATACCCCCTTTGAGAAAAAATTAGAAACAGTTGAAGAAAAAGCAGATAAGGTCAAAATAAAAGAAGAGGTTGTGGATGAAAAATGTCCCAAATGTGGTAAAAATTTGGTAGTTAAATTTGGCAAATTTGGTAAATTTTTGGCCTGCTCTGGTTTTCCTGATTGTAAATATACTGCTTCAATGGATGAAAAAATTGATATTCCCTGCCCAGACTGTGGTGGGGAAATTGTGGTAAGAAGAACTAAAAAGGGTAGGATTTTCTATGGATGTAAAAATTGGCCAACCTGTAAGTTTGCTTCCTGGAAAAAGCCGGGAATTGACAATAATGCCCAGAAGTTGTAATTATATTGAGGGCCTCTAGGTTTCCCCCAAGGAATTAAAAACGTGAAATATATTTTTGTGTCAGGTGGTGTGATTTCTGGTATTGGCAAAGGTATTGCCACTGCCTCGATTGCCTTGCTTTTAAAATCAGCAGGGTTTAGAGTGGTACCTTTAAAAATGGATCCCTATTTAAATGTTGATGCTGGAACAATGAACCCAGTAGCTCATGGTGAAGTGTTTGTTTTAGATGATGGGAAAGAAACAGATCAGGATTTGGGTCATTACGAAAGGTTTTTAGGAGAAAGTTTAGATTCCAACAGTATTGCCACTCAAGGAAGTATTTATTTAACAGTTATTCAAAAGGAAAGAAATTTGGAATATGAGGGTGATTATGTTGATATTCACAATGTTACCCAAGAAATTATTAACAGAATACAACAAGCAGGCAAATCAAAAAATGCTGATATAGTTTTGATTGAAATTGGAGGTACTGCTGGTGAGTATCAAAACATGCTTTTTTTGGAAGCAAACAGGTTATTAAAATTAAAAAAACATGATGATGTAATTCATATTCATATTAGCTATTTACCAATTCCTCAAACTTTGGGAGAAATGAAAAGTAAGCCAGTTCAAATGTCAGTCAGAGATTTAAATTCTGTTGGTATTCAGCCCGATATTTTACTTGCCCGGGCAGCAGTCCCAATTGATCTACCCAGAAGCAAAAGATTATCAATGAACACCGGTATTGAACCGGAGGATATTATCCCTGCTCCCGATGTAGATAACATCTATGAAATTCCCCTCAACTTTGCTGATAGCCATTTGACCAGCAGGATTTTAAAAAAGCTGCATTTGAGGCAAAAACATAAGGATTTAAAAGAGTGGAGAGAGTTTGTTAAAAAAAGTAAATCTGCTAAAACTCCAGTTAAAATTGGGATTGTGGGAAAATATTTTGCCAGTGGGGATGGGGTGTTAACTGATTCATATATTTCAGTTATTGAGGCTATTAAGCATGCTTCATTTAATTCAGGGTTCAAGCCGGAAATTAATTGGATTGATTCGGGAAAATTAATTGGTGATATTGATCAGCTCCAAAAATATCAAGGAATTATTGTACCAGGGGGATTTGGATCTCGGGATATCGAAGGAAAAATTGAAGCAATTCGCTTTTGCCGGGAGAATAAAATTCCCTATTTTGGTTTATGTTATGGTATGCAGCTTGCAGTTGTGGAATATGCCAGAAATGTTTTGGGATGGGGAAAAGCCAATACCACAGAAATAGATCCAGATACCAAATATCCAGTAGTTCATATTATGCCGGAACAGGAAAAAAAGATGCTCAAAAAAGATTATGGTGGGACCATGAGGCTTGGAGCATGGGAAGCTGTTTTACAACCCGGGAGTTTAGCTAAAAAACTTTATGGCACATTCGGCAAGCTCAGTGCAGGAAAAAGTCAAATTTCAGAAAGGCACAGACACAGATATGAGTTTAACAATGAGTTTTTAAAATCATTTTTAACTAATGGACTAAAAGTTTCTGGAACTTCTAGTGATGGGAAACTGGTGGAAATAATTGAGTTGTCAAACCACCCATTTTTTATTGGGACCCAATTTCATCCAGAATTAAAATCCAGGCCCCTAGATCCCCATCCTTTATTTTTAGGTTTCATCCAAGCTGC
>CAZZHC010000010.1:6485-14893 GCA_964653745.1 uncultured Gammaproteobacteria bacterium | reverse complement strand
CCAGTGTATTCATGAATAGGTACACGGTACCCTGCTGCAGCAAGCATAATCACTCCCCTTGCCTGTCCTACTGCAATCGCTGTTCTGGTATTGGCGCCAAAAAACAGCATCTCTACTACCATTTGATCGGGCTGGTATTTTTTTATAATATCATTTAATTCTCGGTGGATTTGTAATAACCTGTCTTGAGGCAGTTTATCTTTAGAGGTATTAATATTGCCATAGGTAATAAGCTCTACTCCATAATCAAATTCCCTTCCCAAAATATCATCAGGTATTTTTATAACTCCATAACCGGTAGTGGCAGTCCCGGGATCAATCCCTAATATAATCATAATTTTAACTTAGCATTTCATCTGGTATGTCAAAATTTGCATAAACTTTTTGGATATCATCTTGATCCTCTAATTTTTCTGTAAAATCCAACACTTTTTGGGCTAAACCTTTATCAGTAATATCAACTGTTATATTGGGTTTATAGGTAATTTCAGCACTCTCTACCCCAAAACCAGCCTGAGTAATTTTATTACCCATAGTATTTAGTTCTGGGCTCTCTACATATACTAAATACTTTTGTATATTATCTTCCAAAAAATCCTCTACATCATCTGCCCCTAAATCTATTAGCTCCAACATTTCTTCTTCCATATTTCCATCTTTTCCTTTTATTCTAATCTCTCCTTTTTTATCAAACATATAAGCAGTGCTCCCCTGTCCTCCCAAAGCTCCACCTGCTCTTTCAAAGATATTTTTAATCTCTTGAGTGGTTCGAAGCTTATTATCAGTCACACCTTCTACTAAATAGGCCACCTTGCCTGGTCCAAAACCCTCATAAGTTACTTCTTCCAAAGTTTGTCCTGGAAGTTTACCTAGGCCACGGTCAATTGCCCTTTGAATGTTTTCTTTGGGCATATTAACCCTTCTGGCATCTTCTAAAACTGTCCGGAGACGAGGGTTGGCATTAGGATCACCAGAACCTCCTGCACGGGCGGTCACACTGATAACATTGGCCAGTTTGGTAAAAATTTGGCCACGCTTAATATCTGCCACACCTTTTTGTCTCTTGATGGTTGACCATTTAGAATGACCTGACATACAAATTAAGATATTACGCCCTCTTGATTTGTTTTTCAACCCAAAACATAAACCCTTAATTTAGCTTGCCACCCCAGGGGTGTCTGGCTAAAACCATAAGATAAAATAGCGAGGGCGTTGTTTTCTTTCTTGTAGTTTTTTAGCTTGATCTCTTATATAATTAACAACTCTTTCTTGTCTATAACCATTTAAGCCAATAGGAATTGAGCCAAAAGGATTAGGATTATGACTTACTTGATCTATATCAGGCCCAAAATAACCAACTTTTGTGGTTTTTATAAACATAGCTAAGTCTAAAATATCTGCTATCTGTTCAACTAATTCCCTATCAGTCAACGGTCTATTTGTTCCTTCAGCTACTTCTTGGTTCATTTTTTGAGCGTAAACAGAATTTTTGGCTGCGTTTACACCCATAAAAGTTAAAAACCGGGGTTGGATGTCTCTTAAAACTTCAGCGGTATCAGAAACATGTTGATCGTAAAACTTCATTCCACCCAATCCTGGCATGATCATAACTGAGGTCTGTAGATCAACGATATTAAGTTTCTCTGCTGCACTTAAAATATCTTCCTTTAAACATCCTTTTCGAACATATTTTAAAACCTCGGATGATCCACTTTCTACACCCCAATAAATTAAATCTAATTCACCACCCGCTCCTGTCAAAAAATTTAGATCTGATAATCCATTTATTCCTTGTTTGTTAATACTTCTAGTACTTCCATATACTGCTATTCGCCTAGGTGGCTTCTTACCAAAATGATAGGCACGGCTACTATAGGCGGAAGAGGTATATTTAATAGCTTTATTTAACTTATCTGTTTCAACTGCTAAAGCATCACCTCCACCAATAAAAATCCTGCTTAACACCGACGGTGCATCTAGTCTGTTAAAAACTTCATCAACATGGTCTTGATATTCTGCTAGGCTTTTTTCTCTATAAGGAATACCCTCATAACCAGTGCAATAGGTACAACGTTTCCAGTTACAACCAGTGGTCAGTTCAAACCTGATCACATGGGGTCTTCTTTCAGCAGGAGGAGAAAATATGTCTTCTGAACTATATAATTTTGGATCTAGATATAGCTTGGCTAAAGTTTCACCCATAATAGTATGTAATTATATACCTCTCATCTTAAAAAGCAAAAAAATGTCGTGTTCCCACTTGTCAAGTGGGAAGGTAAAGTTTAGCTTGCCACCCCAGGGGTGTCAGGCTAAAACTACTTCATCTTGACAGCCGGGTAGTTTAATGCTACTTTACCCTTAATTACCTAACTTTATGGCTAAATCAAAAGAAGAACTTCAAAGAGGAGAGCTTCAGCTGGTATCATTGGCATATGATGGAGCTGTAGGATCCTTACCGGGATCAGTTGCAGATCTGGAGCGTATAATCGCAGACTATAACAACATGCTCTCCATCCATCAAAGATTAGTATCATTAAGAGAATTGATACTTCAAGATGAATTAAAAAAGCAGGGCTTAGCAGTTTGTACCCGCCATTATCCCAGTGATATTAGTTATTTATCTTATGAACGCAGTATTGGAATTTATCCTGAAGCAGAAATGACACTATACTACCTTCTCCACCAAGAACAACCTTTAAGGTATCATGTTACAGATTTAGTTTGCCCTGATCACATATCATATTGCCAAACAGATAGATTTGTTCCTGTTTCAGACAAAAATGCCACAAAATCCGCCATTAGAAAAATTGACCGGGAAGAAGTCTATGCTTACTTTGGGTTACCATGTAATATCCCAGATTACCGGCAAGATCCTTCTTTTCGGGTTTTTAAAGATTCATTGCGTCAACTTAGCACAGCTGTAGAACTCAACCGGAGAGTAGCTACTGCCCAAGATATTGTTCAAAGAGTCCTTGATTAAAAAGTTAAACTGATATCTTGCCAATTTTTGGGTATTTGATATATACTCCTTTGCTAATGGGCGACTCGGCTGCCACACTATCACAACAAGCAATTTCAGCTGCACTATCTTCTAATTGGGAAGGTGCTTTAACCTTAAACCAAGAAATTTTAGAATTAGATCCTACCAATATTGAAGCCTTAAATAGATTGGGCCGTGCCTATTTTGAACTGGGAAATTTAACTAAATCTAAAAAATATTTTGATAGTGCTTTGGAAAATGACCCCTATAATCAAATTGCTGCTAAGTTTTTAAAAAGGATTAAGGCTTTTGATAAAAAAGGTGGCAGGGCAGCTCAACTTAAAAACCATTGCAATAGCCTGCAAGTTGATAGTGACCTTTTTATTGAAGAACCCGGTAAAACCAAGGTGGTCACACTTCTTAAAGTAGCTGAACCACAAAAATTATCCCTGCTTTCTGCCGGGGCTCCGGTTAATTTAAATATTAAAAACCATGGGGTAACTGTGACAGACCAATCAGGCAGTTATTTGGTGATTTTCCCTGATGATTTATCTCACCGTTTAACTAGGCTTATGAACGGTGGCAATAAATACCAAGCGGTCATCAAAACAATCAAAACCAATAGTTTATCCATCTTAATTAGGGAAGTTTTCCGTGCTGCCAAGTTTAGAAACCAAGCTTCATTTTTAGATGGCTTAAATGGTACTTTAATCACATATGCTTCTGATGCCCTGCTATTGGCAGATGAGGATGAGGAAGAACTACCACCGGAGGGCGAAGAAGAGGAAACTATTTAAACACCAACCAGTTTCTTAATATCCCCCATTTCAAAGTTAAAAGAAACTTTTCTGGGCAAACTTCTTTCTTGATAAAACTTTAGAATTTGAGGACTGGAATAAACTTCAGGGATTAGGACTAAACCAGTTTTACCAGCAGTATCCAAAATAATTTTTTGTAAATCTTGGGCCCGTTTTACATCATTTGTTTGAACTGATACTCTAATAATGGCTTGTAAAGTATTACCTTTTTTAGGCTGGGCCACTACTTGCCACCAGCACTCTTCATTATCGCGAATTTCCAATAAAGCTTGATTCATTAAATTATCAATAGAAGATTGCCCCAGAGCAGTTTTAGTACCCATTTCCCAGGCTATGCTTGCCGGAAAGCTCTTTTTACTATAATCCTCTATTTCTACCAGGCCTAAGGCTGTTTTGGGCCTTAAATAATGGGCTGGACCATAGATCACCCAGGCCCTTTTTTGACCCTTAAATAATCTCTCCAGAGAAATAATTAAATTTTCCGGCCAGGCAGATGAGAATAATATTTCAGGGTGATTTACCAAAAATAAAGCATAAGGGGTGGCAAAATAACCTGGACGTTCACGGTAATCAGCCATAGACCCAAAAGCCAGCACAGCCGAGATTGCCAAAATTACAAAAAATAATAAAAACCAGATAAGCATGGAACTTATTTGGTATTATAACGCATAAAGTAGTCTTCTCCTAAAAATAGATTAATTTCTGCTTGGGATAGATCTTCAGTCGAATTTTTTGTCTGGCATTTTTTACCACATTTGATCTGAAAAACCCTCGGTAATAAATTCATAGTATAAGAAGGTTTACCTAAAATCACACTTTCTTTTAAATGTTCAGTGGTAGATAAGGTGAAAACTACCCTGCCACCCATGTTGGTAATGAGCCTGGCTGCTTGTTCTGCCAAACCCGGATGCTCGGTGGTGTTATAAATCCCAATTGATAAAGCTTCACTGGTAATATTGGTATCAGCCAGTTGTTTTTGGATGAACTGGTCCAGTCTTTTCTGGTCTAAACTTTGGGCAGCAGTTCCATCCGGTAAAACCATTTTGGAAATTAAATTAGAGTCAGCCAAATCAATAACTTTTACTTTATCAGTTCTAACTTTTCTCATCCCCCACCAAAGTTTTAGATAAGTCACAACTGACAAATCAGTTTTACTTTTACTAAATAAACCTAAAGTTTTAATTGGGTTACCTTTCATTTCCCCAACAATTTTATCTAAAGGTGCTTCTTTAAAATTTCCTCCCGGGGCAAGAAAACCGGATACGGGCAAGCCAAAAGAAGTGTTAATAGTAGCTTTTAGCAGTTTATCCCCACCCAAACCATAAATACTTCTGATGGGCCAATTGCCAAAGTCAAAAGGTACTTTAAGATTTGTTTCTGGAGGAATTTTGAGACCAGTTACTTCCTTATCAGCCGGGCTAAATGATAAAAGATAAATATTATCAGCCTTTACTACTAAATTTATGGGGGTTTTTCCATCCCAGGAGGTAGAAGTACCTTTAACCAACTCCCCTACCCATCCCAATAGTTTTCCTACCACTACCAGTAAAATTAAAAACGCCAAAACTGCGAGTCCCAAACCTGCTTTATTGGGCTTTCTATTTTTAGCTTTTAATTTCTTTCGGGCAGTTTTTTTGGGCATAGGTAACTCAACCCTTAGTTTTACCTTTTGGTATCACTGTGGGTGGTGTAAACACTGGAGCAAAGCCACCGCTGCCCTTCTCTACTCCTTTTTTCTTCTTTCTCTTTTCACCTTTATAAAAACCTCCAAAAGTTCCCATTATTACCACCTCCTAATTTAAAAAATACATTAAGATTGCCAAAATTAATAAGCTCAAGCCTGAATATAAAATTAAACTGTCAGAAAGTTGGATTAAGTTTAGTCCTGCCAAAGTTAGCAGTAAGCCCGCTATTCCGGTTAGCCCCACTAAGATAACTTTTTTAAACTTTAGCATACACTACTAGTTTAGAGGGATATAACCACCAAATCAAGGGGTGTTTGTGTTGTTTTTACCCAGGGCCTGGCTTGCCATAAATAAACCAAGTCCGCCAATTATACTTATGAACTCTAACCAAGGTCTTGCACTGCCCCGATAATCTTTTTTAAGCTCTTCCAGATTTTCAAATGATGCAACTCTTTGCTCATGTAAAGAAGTTGTCATGGCAATTGCCTGACGTTGTGCTTCAGCCCGGCTTTGATGACTTACCCATACTGCGTCAACCAGCCCTCCCCCTGCCATAAGTAGGGATAAGCCAACAGCAACAGTTTGTAATGTAATAAGTCTTTTTAGGTTACCAGTTCTTCTTTCAGAAAGTTCCATATTACTTGATAGCATAGCATACTATAGGACTCATGTCAAATACTAGACTTCTTTTTTCTTTTTAGTTAATATCAAAGATAGGTATGAAACTACCAAAAATTGGCCCAAAACATTTTCAGCTATTCTTTTTTATTATTGCTTTAGCCTTAATCCCTCTTTTAATGTACTTTTATGTTAATTTATCCAAATCCCCAGTCAAATCCCAACCAGCTAAAACCCAACCTACCCCTACCCTCCTACCATCTAAAATAACTATTGATTGCCCAGTTTCAGCAGAGCTTTGTAAAAATGCCAAACCAATAGTTTTTAAAGGAGCAACTATTGGGATAGGATTTCATGTACCAGTTAAAACTCAAATTAAAACAGTTTTTTTTTTTTTTTTAGAAAATGGGACAGAAAGCGGTGGGACCTTTAAGATTAAAAGCCACCCGGTTAGATGGCTTCATGGAGTTGATAATTTTAAGGGTTATATTGCTACATATAATTTTTTTGCCGATACAGTGTCTTCAACTGGGTCTGATAAAAATGTTAAAGTTTTCAAATTAGGGGAAGTCATTGCCTCTTCTTCTGATCAAAGCTTCCCTCAAGAGGACCCATTTAATGGGGTAAACTTTATCTTTTCTGTTACTCAAGGAGATAAATTTGGCCAACCAGTCCAAGTTGAGTTTAAATAACCATTCTTGGCAATTATTTGCGTCAGGCCATTAAAAAAATTATAATCAACTGATGAGTTATTTATGGGATTATGCTTTGGATAAGATTGGCAAAACTGCTTCAGGCAAGACCCTAATCTTGGAGAGAAAAATAAATTATGGTCTTTCCGGTAATACCCAAGAAAAAATTAAACTGTCTGAAGTTAAAAAAAACTGGTCAAAATTACACCTTCAACCCAGAAAAAAAAGGCTTTTTGAACTTCTAATATGGGGAAGATGACAGGGCTTACAGATGAGCAAAGGTCTATCCTGGAAGAAATAGGCCGTGACGAATTTTTAGGTGCCGGATTTTACTTTAGCGGTGGAACGGCTTTAAGTTCGGTTTATCTGCATCACCGGATTTCAGAAGATTTAGATTTTTTTTCCGAGCATACTTTTGACCCGCTGTCGCTCTTAAATAAAATCACCAGCTGGAGTAAAAAATTAGGCTTTGAAATTTCTCCACAAACTGTTGAGAACACATATATTTATAATTTGACTTTCCCACCCCCAGTTTTGCAAATAACCGTTCCAATGAGGCACATTTAGTGATATAATTAATTTGTGTATAATTGGTCTACTGATACAAAAAAACTTTCAAAATACCCAGAGAAATATGCAATCTGGAAATTGGAACAGTTAATTAATTTTGGCTTAAATGGTCAAAGATTAAATTGTATAGAGTTAAAAAAATACTTTTCTAAACTTAATATTGATCCGCAAAAAAGGAACTATTTAAAATTTCTTCTCAATGCCTAATAGAAATATTCTAACTAAAACTCAACAGTTATTTCTGGAACTTTTAGGTAAACAACCCTTTTCTAGAAAGTTTTATCTTTCAGGAGGTACAGCACTGGTAGGATTCTATATCCCTTATAGATATTCTGAAGATTTAGATTTTTTTAGCGAAGAGGAGATAAAAATTGAGGGGATTATTACCTTCTTAAAATCAATAAAGAATAATCTGGGCTTCGAAAGCATCGATTTTAATACCAGTTTTAATCGCAATTTATTCTTTCTTAAATTTCCCAATGAAACCCTAAAACTGGAATTTACGTATTATCCCTTCAAGCAATTGAACACTTCTAAAGAAGAATTTGGAATTAAGATAGACAGTATTGAAGATATCGCCGTTAATAAAATATTTACTATTTATCAAAATCCCAGGAGCAGAGATTTCATAGATTTGTATATGATTATTAATAAGTACAACTTTACTATTAAAGATTTAATCAAAAATGCAAAGATCAAATTTGACTGGCACGTAGACCCTCTTAAATTAGGGGCTCAGTTTCTTCTAGCTAAAGACTTAAAAGATTATCCCCGCTTAGTTGATCAATTGAATGAAAAAGAATGGCAAAGCTTCTTTATAGAAGAAGCCATGAAACTGAGTGAAGAAATCATAGAAGAATAATCTAACTCTGTAGCTTTGGCTATACAGTCTCCTACCAACAGAATTTGACAACCACCTTTTAATCACCTACCATCAGGGTAGATAAGTTAATTTGACTATCCTGTAGTATTGAGGTATAATTATGGGGTAAATATGGCACAAGTTAATCCAGAACAGTTTGAGCCAAAAGAACCAGATAAAGGC
>CAZZHC010000010.1:0-6475 GCA_964653745.1 uncultured Gammaproteobacteria bacterium | reverse complement strand
AGTTCAACTCTAAAAATTGTTGGACCAACCCAAGAAGAAATGGATGCAGCTAATCGTGGTGATTATGCCCCCCGAGGTTTAACAAAATTATTAGTAAACCTATCAAAAAGTTGGTTGATACGCCTTGGTTTAGTGGGAGGTGGTGCAGTAATAACTTATGTAAAGGTACCTGCTGTTCATCAATTTATTAATTCCATCCCCGAATATTTGCAAAACTACCGTCATTCATCAGAAGTAGCAAAGGGTGTAATTAACCCTGCTGATGCAGTCTATATGACTCCCGAAGAATACCGAAAGGAAGGACCTCCAACTATTAAACATGATGATGTTAATATACCCCCTCCAATTAAGCTTCCACCAGGAAAAGAAAACACGCCTATAAATTTTATAACTAGGCATGGTGGTTTTGAACGGCTTGTTAATCCAAGATTAAACCCAGACAATCCAAATGAACAACTAAATGATGAGCGTATCCCAGTTAATGATGAAATAATTTTAGACAATATCCCCATCGGAGGCATCCTCATATCCCCCATTGATGGAGTAATAACCAACTTTAATCATCCTGCGTGGGTAGAACAACCCGATGGAACATTAAGCATTACTGGATTTTTTATAGAGGGTAAAGACGAACAAGGTAATGAAGTAAGTTTAGCTATTTCAACAGTTGGTATGAAACCCATAATTGACTCTCCTCGGACTGTATTAGATGAGAAGGGGAATGTTGTTCCCCACGCCCCTATCCCTGTCAGAATAGGACAACCAATTGGTGCCATAGTGAGTCAGGACCATCACCAATTTTTCCCAGGACAGGTTCGAATAAGTGCAACTTCCATCACAACAGAAGGTGGGGTAAAAGAAGCCGGACCAGCTAATTTAAAAATTAGTGTTACTCAACAAAGACAAACAATTATGCTAAGATGACAACATGGGGCATTTATTTGTCCGTGGTGTCGTTTTTATTTTCTTCCTATTAAGTATTTTTGTTATTGTTAATTTTTCTAGCCAAGAAGTTTTTGCATATGTCCTAGACTGTAATAATGGAGATTATATATCAGGCGATTGTTCGGGTACTTATAAAACACCGGTCGATTGTCCACCATATTTAACAGGAGCTGAATGTTGTCAATATTTAAAGACAGCACAGGGGTTTACGGGAACAATAGGATGTTCAAATGCATGCCGCGTACCTGCTAGTGGCGAGATTTGTTCAACAGAGTCTAGCGGTAGTTGTTTAAATTCATCTTGTTTGGGAACATCAGTTTTTTGTTGTAACTATTCCTCTCCTACCCCCACCCCTTCCCCTTGTACCTCTGGGATAGTTTGTTCTGGGACTTGTACCTCTTCCCAATCTAATACCTGTTCAAATAATGGAACATGGTCTGGAGGATGTGTATATACCACTGGTAGTCCTGGCTGTACCCAGGCTCCTGCCCCTAATCTTTGTTCTGTTAATAAATGTACTTCAGGATACTCCTGTGATGGGATAACCTGTAACCTTGTCCCTTGTTCTTCTTTTTCCAGTACCTCCTGTTCTAACTGTTTGTATAACAGTGCTGGGGCTACTTGTGGGTGGAATAGCTCAACTTCCAGCTGTGCTTCAGGTTCTGCTTCTTGCCCCGTAGGATCATCTTCTTGGTATTGGTATGATTGTAGTACCAATCAGTGCAGTGGGACCACCCCTAATTGTAATAGCGGGATAAGTTGTTCTGGTGGGTGTACTGCCCCTGATAATACCTGCGCTACCAATAATGGTGCTCAAACTGGTTGTGTCTATACCACCTATAGTGGAGGTGGTAGTTGTACATCTGTGGTTGCCCCAAATCAGCCTTGTACTACCGATACTTGTTCAGTGGGTAATACTTGTGACTCTTATGGTGCTTGTGTGCCAAATAGCTGTCCTGCTATGACCTGCAGGTATACGGAATCTGTACCAACAGGCACTTGTTCCAGCGGCCAGCAATGGGTCAAAGGAACAGGCTGCAGCGGAGACAACTGTTCCGGTTGCACCTATGTTAACCCCACCTGCTCCACTAAAGACTGTTATGTACCAGGTGCCACCCCAACTTCAACCCCAACCTCTTCCCCCACTACTACCCCCCCAATCACCACCCCTACTCCTAGTTCTGACCAGCCTTGTGGATCATGCTCTACCGGCTGTGGTGGTGATTCCAGTAAATCTCACTGCTATGGTGTTGATGCTGGTGGTGGTTTGGTAGATATGGGGTGTCTGTCTAAAAATGTCTGTTTTCAAGCAGGCGATGGAATTTGTAAATGGGATCCCACTAGTTGCAAGGATCCCGCTCCACCGTTAACGGGTGACAGTCCGCCTTTTTTCACTGTTAATCTGTATGCTTGTGATGCCGGTGAGTTTGACCCTGACCATAATGGTAATGGTTATGATGATACTTACTCCTGTGCTCCTACCGGGACTGAGATTAATGTGGAACCTGGACACGTAGTTGACTTCCAGCTAAAAGGCTGGAACTATAGCACCAATCCTACCCGGATGGTCCCGGACTATGATATGTGGGGACTTTTTAACCAGGCTCAACCAGGCACCAAAAGTTTGGGTGAAGTCCGCGATTGGAACATGGGTCCTTCTGAGGGATCTTCTTGGAGATGGAACTGTGCACCGGGAGACGACTGGGCCAATGATCATCAACCCACTGATGTTTGTAAACGGGTTAACCAATGCCATACTTCCTGGAGCTTTTCTACTGGAGCTTGTGGCATAACCTGGAAAGAATATACTAATGTGGATGGCACCTGCCGGAATGCTGTCCGCGCTGGCGAGGAAGGTTTACCTTATGGCTGGTCGGATCAGATAAACTACATTGTCAGAATTGACCCTACTAAAGCACCAAAAGGCACAAAGATTACCACCCGCGGATTATTCCATAAAATTGCCTACATAGGCCCATCCGGGTATTTACCAGTGGGTTATGAGGCTAAATTATTTCAAGAAAGAGTCCCGAACAACCAGATTGGTTTAGTTAAAAGTTTTACTACAGGGTCTGAATGGTGGGATACCTTAAGCAATAATTGGGGCAGTGGATTTGGTCCGGCTTATTCTACCTGTAATAGTGATGAAAACCTGGCCTTTTTCTCTAATTGGGTTACCATTAACGTTAAAACCACTGATCCCTGGCTCAAGGTGGTTGGAGGAAATGTCCACTCTAATCAATAGTTTTTACTCAAAAGCAAGTTGGTTGTGGGAAAGTTTATCAAGTTCTATTTCTGCTCTATCTTTGAAAAAGTCCATATTAGGCCAGTGGTTTCTTAAAATTTGAGTGACAAAATCACCCGAGACTACTTCCGGCAAAATCACATAGTCTGCCCCGGCTTTATATAAATCTTCTGTTTCTGCTGTTGTTGAGGCTCTAACAATCACCACTGCCCGCGACTTTCTTCTTTTAATTTCAGATAACAAAATTAAATTATCATCAACATTTTGGGCAGTAGAAATAACCAGTTTGCTTTTTTCTAAATTTAAAAATTCCAAAACTTCCGGATCCCCCACATCTCCATATAAGCTATGCACTTTTTCATTAGTTAATTTTTTAACTACTTCCGGATTAAAATCCAAAACCAAAAACGGGATATGTTCCCTTTTTAAAAACTTAACAATCTCTCCCCCAATTCGGTGGGCCCCAATTAAAATTACATGATCTTCCATTTCTAAACCATTACTGGTTTTTTCTGTTTGATGGGTAAAATTACTATGTTCAAAAAAGCTAATAAAAGGCAAGGCGAATTTATAAATTGATCTGGAATAAGTAATCATAATTGATGAGGCAATAATTGACATTACCCCCACTAAAGCCATAGCTGTTAAAGCTGATTGAGACACCACACCAAGCTGCAGTCCTACCACCATAATTATTAGAGAAAATTCTGATATTTGAGATAAATTTAAAGAAGTTTGAAAAATAGTATGTTTTCTAAATCCAAATGCTCCTAAAATAAGTAGGAAAATTAGTGGTTTAATAAAAAAGGCATAAAGAGTGAAAATAAAAATGAGTGGTAGAACTTCAGAAATTTGTCTAAAAACGACTTGAGATCCAAGATAAACAAAAAACAGAGCTACAAAAAAATCCCTTAAAGGCTTAACTTTCCCCTGAATTTCATAATGAAAAGGAGAATTGGCCAAAGCCAGTCCTGCTAAAAAGGCCCCAATTACCACTGAAAACCCTAACATTAAAGAAATAGCCACAAAGATAAAACACCAAGAAACTGCTGCTAAAAATAGCAGTTCAGCTGATTTAGCCACAGCAGTAAACACTTTTCCCAAGACATATCTGGACAGCCCTAAAGCCAAAACCATTAAGAAAATACCTTTCAGAAGCAGTGCTATGATTGGCCAACTGGTTTGAAGGCCCAAGTTTAAAAATGAGCTGCCCACAGTCATCCCCATCAAAAGCAGTACTGCAACTAAATCCTCCAGTAGTAAAATACCCAAAGAAAGCTTGCCGTAAAGTGAGGTTAAATCCTTTTTCTCAAGGAGTAGCTTAACTACTACAATGGTTGAGGAAAATGATAATCCAGTTCCAAGATAAAAACTTTCCATAGAGGAAAAACCCAAGGCAGAAGCAAGCAAAAATCCAGCTAAAGCAGAAATGATAATTTGTCCCAGGCCTGCTATTAAAATTGGTTTACCTAAAAATTTAACCTCTTTTAGATCAAGCTCCATGCCAATAAAAAATAAAACAAAGGCAATCCCAATTTCAGGCAGTAAAACTAAGGCTTGAGCATTGGCCAAATCAAAAATCTGCAGCGAGGCCAAGATTAATCCTGCCAAAATATAGGCTACCAGAAGTGGTAAACGGAAGGCTTTAATGACAAATCCCAAAGCAGTAGAAAGTCCCAATGCCACTGCTAGTTCTAAAAACAATAAATTAGATTGATACATGTTCTAAATTTTCTAAAGCTTTTTTTAAATCTTCAGGCAGTTTACTTTCCAGGCTTATCCTTTCTTTTGTAACCGGATGGGTAAAGTTGATTTTTTTAGCATGTAAAAACTGCCTTGGACACCATCTTCGATCAAGTCTGGCCATTTTCCTGCCGGCATATTTATCATCTCCTACCACTGGATGTCCAATATACTTTAAATGTACCCTAATTTGATGAGTCCGTCCAGTCAAAGGATGGCATGTGAGTAAAGTAAACTGTCCATAATGTTGTTTTTCCAGCTTTCTCATCTGGATTGTGTTGAAGCCACTGAAAATTTTTTGTAAATTGTACATTGTAAATTGTAAATTTTTTATTGGTTCATACTCTGTAACCGCCTCCCGAAGCTCCAAGGAGAGTCCTTGCGTGGCTACGACAAACTTTTCCCGATTTATGGGATTTCTCATGATTGCTGCATCCACCCTTCCCTTTTCCTCCACCAAACCATGAACTAAAGTTACATATTCTTTTTCAATTGACCTTTCTTTAAATTGGGCCTGTAATTTTTCCATTACCTCCTGGGTTTTGGCTACCAGCACCAAACCTGAAGTATCTTTATCTAATCTATGAACAATTCCGCTACGTTCCAAGGAGAGTCCTTGTGTGGCTAAAAGCTGTTCTAAACTGGGACCTTTGTTGGTGTCTGAAGAGGTTGTGGGAAGACCTGGGGGTTTATCTACCACCAAAAGATATTGGTCTTCAAAAATTATTTTCTTTTGGAGGTTTTCTTGGAACAGGTTAAACATAGAGTGGCTGTAGGCATAGCTTCTAACCTTTCTGGTTCAATTGGTTTTTTACAGTTTTCACATTTACCATAAGTTCCCCTTCTTAATTTAAGCAGGGAGTGGGCAATATTGCCTGATAATCTTAATAAATTATCTTTGACTGCCGTTAACCTTCCATGAGTCTCTGCCAACCAAGAATCGGTTCCAGATTCCCCTGCTTCAGGAGCCAAGGTGGTAGAAGTCACTGGATCATTTGTTTCAATTGTTTCCAATTGTTGCTTAACTTGCTTTTGCTGACGAAGCAATATTCTTTTAATTTTAGATAATGTTTTTTGGGGTAGGTCTAACATTTAATCTCCTTTTTAAGATTCTTGGTAACAGTATTTTGGTTTTACCCAGTCTTACTTTCCAAGTAATCAAACAATTGTACCAGCTTTTTTTGACGCTAGAAAGTACCAGTTTACGCTGTTTGGTTGATGAAAACAAGCCCAGAAATGATCTTATATCAGCCAGCAAACTTCGTTTTGAACGTTGATAAAAAACCATTACTCCTAAAGTAAATACCACTAGTGGGGCCAATCCGTTCAAGTTTAACCCAGCTTGGAGATATTCCATTACCAATTTAACCAGTCCAAAAAGAATTAAAAATAAAGCTGCAATTTTGCCAGCAAAATGAAATCTGATAACTTGGTTCCAAAGATAAGAAAAAATTAACAGAAAAATAATAGCTTCTACTGCCGGCAAAGGAAATCTCTTACCAATCAGTCCCACCACTGATACAGAAAGTGGTAAATTAGATA
>CAZZHC010000009.1:3351-22345 GCA_964653745.1 uncultured Gammaproteobacteria bacterium | reverse complement strand
GTCCTAATAGACGTTCTTGAACAGCACCATATGTTTCGATAGAAATAAACCCTTTGTCACAGCCTGCAAGTCGATGTTTGGCGAAACCTTCAGTGTGGCAGGCGCCATGAATCTTGCGGCGGGTATTTTTATTTTAAAATTGTCTAAATTTTTAATTTCCTCTGTTTTGGCAACTTCTGCCTCATTTTCTACTACCACTGCTGCAATGGGATTAACTTTAAGCTCGGGCAAACGGCTGGAGATTTCATCTTCAAACCCATCCACTGGGATTTTTCCCATCAAGGCAAAATCTTGATTAAATAATTCAAATAAACTGGCTGTACCAATCACCACCCGATCCCCGCTCTGCAAAAGCCCTGATACTAATTGATTTTGGCCCAGTTCTGATAAATTTTTAGGCTCGCCACCTCGGATCAGATAAGCTGACAGTGAGCTTCCTTGACCCAATAGATATAACACAGTACCGCTACTATCTTCTGCCACAGCCGCCACCAGTACCTCTAACTCTTGGGTGTCGGCCAAAGTGTCCTTAATAGCAGCCAGAACTTCTTGCAGTTTTTGGGCTAAGGGTTGATCTGAATCAGTAAAAACGTTTTCAGCTTCAGACAAAGCTTGGCGAGTACGGGAAAAGGCATCATCGGAGTGGCAGGTGGCAACTGCAAAAAAATCTTGGGCAAGGTGGGCCAGGGCTGCGTTATTGTCAGAATTAAGTCCAACAACTTTAGCTGTTTTTAACATACTAACCAAATAAAATCCCTATCAACAAAATTATAACCCCTAGTGCAAGTCCGGCATGTAAAATTGAGAGGGCCCGCAGTAGCGGTGATACTTCAGTCATCAATGTTTCAGTCATTAACGATATTTGGCGAACCACAACTAAACTGAAGAGGAAATAAAAGACAGCTAAAAGAATAGTGCCAATTTTAACAATTAACCATACCCCATCAATTGGCCCGACAGTTGATGATAAAACCTGATCCTCAAGTGACATCTTTACCCTCCTCAAGCTCTTGTAGGTCCTGGATCCGCTCTTTCACAAAATCTGGTTTGGGAACCAACATAAAATTAATTCTTTGTTTTTCGGCAGCTGTTTCAATAGCTAAATTACCAAAATTAAATAAAGAGCCAACAATTCCTTTAATCTCTGATTTGGCGCTTTGAATATCATCTAATCTTACTTCAGTAAAATCACGGTTTAATAGATTATGAAAATTAATATCAACCAGGTGAGTGTTGGTTACAATATAAATATTAAAATACCAGTGCAACCATTTACTTAAAACAAAAGCCAAAATAAACAGATACCATAGAATAACCAGAGCAATTAATATTTCTTGGGGTGGCTGCAACACATTTAAAAATTCCAAAAGAGAACTAAACCGGATAACAGCCAAAGGTAATAATATACCCAAAAAGGTCATAATGAGCCAAGGAAGATTGGTTATCCAATGCTGGCGCAAGAATAATTCAATCCACTCCCCTTCTTCCTGATCAGAAAATTTAATGGCAGTTGGGCGATCAAAAAAAGCAGGAAATAAATTCATGTGCGAGGATAATACCACAAAAAGACTACTTTTTCTCAATATTGTACAGAGGGGATTTGATAGAAATATAGCCTGGAGCCCGCAGATTAAAAATGGTTTTAAAATCGCTCCCGGATAAAGTGATCGAACCCCGGTTGGTAGAAAAAGCAACATTGGCAGTAACACCAGAATCAGAATAAACCACCGAGGCAGAAGATACTGAAGTGACTGCCCCACCACTGGCATTGGCTTTATCCCTCATTTCAGCCATGGAAAATGGATTGCCGCTCCAGCATGTTGTATCAGTTGGTGAAATTCGGTCCCGGTCCGAGCCTGATTGATAAACGATCCAGGCATTTAAAACATCAGACATTTCATCACTGTTTAACCAGGGGTGAGATCTGCCACAAGAACTCCCATTACGGTCTTTATACCAACCTTTGTAAAACCATGGAGAACCAGCCATTTTTTCATAAGCCCCAGCTGTCCAGCAAGTTCTATTACCGCAAGTGGTATCCCAACCGGAATTATTACTAAAACCTCCGGTAGTAGAAGAATATTGGGCATTAGACCCACCTTCCAACACCCAACCGCGGGTGGCCGCAACAGCAGCAGTCCAATTATCACTTCTTCCTCCAGCCGGTTTAAATACTTGGCAAGATTCTGTAGCGCAAATTGTTCCACCTTGACGCAAGGCATAAGTTCTGGCTGCCACAGCCTGGGCTTTTAAGGCCTCCATTGGGAAAGATTGGGGCATTTCATAAATACCAATTAAATAAGCTTCTTCAAAAGCCATGGAGCCATAACCGGTTACATTAATAGTTCCCGGCACACCGTAACCTTTATTTAGACTAGCTCCGGGATAGTAGGCTGATAAAATTTGCTCGGCAGATTGTCCCGCTTCAGCCCGACCCTTGGCTCCATATTGACTCATACCATTACGGTGGGTATAGGCCCCAAAGGAGAACATGGCAAAGGCAGGGGAAAAGCCGGGGTTAAAATCGGGCCTAGAGGCAGGATCATCTGCCAACGGAACATCCCCAACAGATGTGGTGAAGTTTCCTGACTTGGCAGCTAAAATGGCTTGTTGTTTAGCAGAAAGTTCGGCAATTTTATTGGACAGATCAGCCTGATAAGCTTTGGCTTTATTTACTTCTCCACCCAAAAACTTGGCATTTTTATCAACTTGGTCCTGAAAAGAGGCCAAAGATATTTTATCTTTTTCCAATTTATCTTTTTGGGTCAGAAGATCCAGCATTTCAGCTGTAACAGAGGAGATAATTTTTTGATCTTCGCGGGTGGCAGCCTGACGATAAGATAGCTCGCGGAAGATATCACCCGAGGCGCGAGAGGAAAAAATAACCAGTAGCGGTGAGGCAAAATAGGAACGGATGTAGTAGGAACGGACCCGGGAAGAAAGCAGGGCCTGTTGAACTACCAATTTATCTTCCCTAAGTTTTAAATCTTTTTCCTTTTGGGCAATATTGGCAGATAATGTTTCCAGTTTAGCCTCAATTTGAGCCAGCTGAATTTTTAATGAAGATAGCTGCCCCTCTAAAGGCTTGGTAGCAGCTACAGATAATTCCCTGGCTTTATTTAACTCATTAATTTGCTTTTGTAAATCTTCAATTTCATCAGCAAAAATGGTTGATGGTAAATAGTTTATGGTTAGTAGAAAGAGGAAAATAAACAAGAAAGCTGATATAAGTCTGTGAACTCTTTTGAGGGGCATATTCAGATTTTACCATGTATTGAAAAGAGGTGGTGGTTAGGCTAAGCTAGAACTAATGTCCAAACTTACTTGCTTTTTTTTAATTACATTTCTTGTTTTAATATTACCATCAAAAATTCTTGCCACTACAACCACTATAGATAAACCAACACTTAATCAGGATGAGTTCGCCAACATTAGAATAACTGATATTTCCACACAGTATCATCATGTAAAAATAGACCATAAAGAAAGCACAAATAAACACACACTATATAAGCAGTCTTATTTTAAGGCTAACAAAAAGGGTAGTTTATATACTTGTGACTATATACCAAAAGCAGGGACCTACGCCATAAATGAATTAAGCGTACAATGCGGCGTTGATAATGACACCAACCTTCAACCAGTTGCCTTCTTCTCTCTTCAATGGAACTTTTTCCCATCGAGCAATAAATCTGAAACTTATATTTTAACAGTCGAAACAATAGGAAATGATGGTTATATAGTCACAAATAAGACTGAAACATATACTTTAACTGTTAATCCCATTGGTGGCCCGGGACAACAATTTTTAACTATCACACTGGATCCAGCAAGTGTTCAGGCCAAGGAAAACCGGACTATAACTATTAATATTAAACAGACAACGGTTGGTCAAAAATATGATATCGAAATTCCAAATAATAGCGTCGCCGGGCCGATCAAAATTCAAACCCAAGAAGCCACCGATCAAGTACTATCTGTACCATTTAGTACCTACAAAGATAAATCACCCTACTTTACCGGCCAAGGCGACTATATAATTACAGTGACAGAACATGGTTTCTCTGCCAAGTTTGGTCAGGCAACACTCCACATTAACCCCCAACCATTAGCGAGCAATTGTAAACCTGGTGATCAAAATTGTAGTTCAGCAGCTGGTGATTTTTGTGATCCCCCGGCTAATACCCAACTTAGAACAGCCCTGGGTTGTATATCGACCAAACCAACTGATTTTATCCAAACTTTACTAAAATTTGCCATTGGAATTGGGGGCGGGATAGCTTTGCTTTTAATGATTGCCGGAGCATTTCAGATGATGACTTCGGGCGGCAACCCGGAAAGCTTGAAAAAAGGAACTGCCCAAATAACTTCTGCTGCTATTGGGCTACTGTTTATTATTTTTTCTGTGATGCTTTTACAAATTATTGGAGTTGATATACTAAACTTACCTGGATTTGGAAAATGATAAAAAAACTTGCTTTAACATTACCTGGATCAAATGGAACACCAATTCCAACACCAGTTGGTTTTAACCCCCAGTTAAAAGATTTGGGTAGCATCATATCTTCTTTGGCTAATGCAGTTTTGTGGCTTTCTTTCTTTTTAATGTTTTTTTGGATTGTTTGGGGAGTTTTTCAATACTTGTTTGCGTCCGGTAACAAAGAAAATTTAGATAAGGCCCGCAAAAGAATTACTTATGCTATTATTGGTTTTATAGTGATTGCAATAGCTTTTTCTGTTAAAGAATACTTACAAACCATTATGCCACCTCAAAATGTACCTGTTCAACAAGTAACAGAACCAAAATGATAGACTTAAGTCAACAATATGGTTTTGGAGATGTGGGGAGTTTGGGTGAAGGTGTCCAAAGACTGGTTGAGCCCACTTTTATCATTGCCACTGCTGCTGTGACTATTTATTTTATTATTGGTTCTTTCCGTTTTTTGATCTCGAGTGGAGATAAAGAATCTGTTGCCAAATCCAGATCAATGATTACCCACTCCATTATTGGGTTTATACTACTTATACTATTGTTTTTAATTATGCAATTTATCCCGGAATTTTTAGGGATTAATTTTTCAATTATTCAAAAATGAAACTAGCAGATACAGCAATTGATCAAGTTTTTGGCAAAATTAGCCCCCCCGAACAAATTAAACCTTTGACTGATCTTGGTGGAGCAGGAGGAATTAGCCAAGTGTTAAGCAGTATGGTTGAAATTATTTATATTGTGGCCAGTATTGTTTTTGTGTTTATGGTGGTAATTTCTGCTTTCCAGTGGATTATCTCGGGTGGTGATAAAGAAGCAGTTGGTAATGCCAGAAAAAGATTAACTTATGCCATTATTGGGATTGCCATGTTAGCACTGGCTTTTGTTATTTTAAAGGCAATCGGCGACATCACCGGCTTCCACTTTTTTACCCCACCACCCGGATCATCTATGGACTACTTCTTTCAAAATCCCCAAAACTGGAACACCCCTTGACAAGCCTTTTCTGATCAGTTTATGATTGCAGTAGATATGTTAAGCACTCTTGCAGCAATTAATATTGGCATCACTCCCCCCGCTCAAGGAATTAACCCCGATACTGCAGTGGGTACTGTATTAAGTAGCGCTTTAACAATTATTTTTGTCATTGCCGCCATTTTGGTACTTTTTATGTTAATAATTGGAGCTTTCCAGTGGATTACATCAGGTGGGGATAAAGAGGCAGTTGGAAAAGCCAGGCAAAGAATTACCCATGCCTTAATTGGTTTGGCAATTTTAGCCCTAGCTTTCTTAATTGTAACAGTGGTTGGGCAAATTCTTAATATCAATATCTTCAAGATAAACACTATTCCTACCCTAGAGGGCAAATAATTTCTTCTATTGCCCAATTATTCCAGCTATTGTATTCTTAAAATATGGAGCCGGCTGGTGTAGAGCAGTTACAAGACATAATTCAAAGGATTATTAATTTAATAACTGAAGGAGCCTTTATTGTGCTACTTGTGATGCTAATTATGGCAGGAATTAGATATATTACCTCCGGGGGTGAGCAAAAAGCCCTGCAATCTGCCCATAATACTTTAACCTGGGCTATGCTGGGAATATTATTTATGGTAATTGCTTGGTTAATTTTACTACTGATTAAAGCTTTTACCGGTGTTGATGTAACTAAATTTTGTATTGGGTTTGATAAATGCCCATAATGAAAATAGCTAAATTGGTATTGGTGGGGCTAATTAGTTTTTATTTGTTTACCAGTGTACCTGTTTTAGCTCAAGCCCAGGATATTACTATTTCTCCCACCACCACACCATCTCAATCTACTAATGAAGAACCGGCTTTGGGAAACTTGAGTAAAAGTTTATTGCCAAAAGAAGTGTTGGTAGAAACAAAAGATGATCAAAGTTTTTTTGAAAAATTGAAGGGATTTTTTAAAAAAATATGGTCTAATCCGTTACGTGTTTTTACCCGATCAAAGGCTGTACATCAGGCCACAGTTCCATCAGAATTGGCACCAGAAGGAAGTTCTGACCCTATCTCGGGTTTTTTAGGTGGCTCACAAGGTTTTTATGGGGTTAATTTGCCCAAAGAAGTAGGGGGTGATAATTTGGAAGAGTCAGAACAATCTTTTGAAAAGGCTAATTTTCCTGAAGAAATCAAGCCCATTACTGGACAATAACTTCTGATTTGTGTCACAATAAATCTATGCTGTCCACCCTAAAAATATTGGCTTTCCTACTACTTTTAAGTTTGTTTATTAAACCAATATCTGCCCTTGCCCAAACAAATACCTCCTCTATGCAAGAATTGGTTGGTGATGGTCAATGGGAATCTGTTAATAAGGATAACTGGTCAGCTGTCAAACAAACTTCATTTACCTATGACAATATGATGTGTGGCACTGTTGGTTTATTAATTGGCTGGTGTCCTTATGATAAAATTCCGGTCCGGACAATTAGTGAAAGCGGACAAATTAAGTTAGCGCTTGTCAATAAAGCTCCGGGTGGTGGAGCACTAGGTGCAGTCACCGGAACTTTGGCTGCTCTATATAATCCTCCCACTTCAAGTGTTCAATATCTAGCAGATCTGGGTAAAAATTGGGGGTTGGCAAAACCAGCCTATGCCCAACAAAGCGTTGGTGGTTCAGGAGCAGGTATTATTGCTCCTGTCAAAAGTCTTTGGCAGGCTGTCCGCAATATTAGCTATTTAGTTTTTATTATTGTTTTTATAGTAGTTGGATTTATGATTATGTTTAGACAAAAGATTAACCCTCAAACGGTGATTTCTGCCCAAGCAGCCTTACCTGGTTTGGTAGTTGGTTTGCTATTGGTTACTTTTAGCTACTTTATAGCAGCTTTAATTATTGATTTTTCTTTTGTTGGAATTCAACTGGTGGCTCAAATTATTGGAGGGGCAGCCCCAAATGCTTTTGGCAGTCAGCAAGATATTAATAATTTGGCACAACATTCCAGTGTTTTTCAGCTGTTTGGTTCCACAGCTATTAGACAATTACCAGGATCAGTTGGTGATATTTTTGGTGGTGTATTTCACACTTTTTTCGGATCAACAGAAAAATTTACAGGCGGAAGCATTCTAACAACTATTGCAGGAGTAATAGCTGGAGGAATTTTAGGTTTCGGTGTTCCTGGGGCACTGGTTGGTGGGGCAGTTGGTGCTGGTGCTGGCCCTTTAATAGTATCTGGCGCCATTGCCTTACTTATTCCTTTGGTTTTATTAATTGCTTTATTCATTCAAATGATCCGACTTTTATTTAATTTAATCGGAACCTACATTCAACTACTGGTTGCAGTCATCACCGGACCATTGGTTATTTTAGTCTCGTCTGTGCCTGGCCGGGGAGGAGGAATTAGTAATTGGTTGAAGGGTTTGGTAGCCAATTCATTAATTTTCCCAGCAGTTTTTGCCGGATTTTTATTTGCCGGGATGATTTTAAAAACTGATCCTGGAGCCTGGAAAGCATCACCACCATTGTTTGGTGGACTAACATCGGAACTTTTAAGGGTGCTTATTGCTTATGGCATTTTACTGGCTCTTCCATCTATTCCTGATGCTGTCAGAAAAGCCTTTAAGATTGAGGGTCAACCTGGTATTGCCCAAGCAGCCTTGGGTGGATTTATGGGTGGGGTTGGACTGGCTCGTGGTAGCGCCATGAAGGGATATACTACTAGTACAGCTGATTTGAAAGCCCAACGCGAGGTGTGGCAAAAAGGGGTAACCGACGCTCGTGTCGCAGGAACACCCCATGTTGCACCAGGAGGAGTTCCTGCGGGTGGTTGGAAAGAAAGGTTATTTAAACGTGGGCTTCCTTGATAATTTTATTTAACGACCCAAACCCTGACCTACTTGTTTAAAAAAACCTGTCACAAATTCCCAAATAGATGCCAATATACCCGGCATAATTCTAAAGGAACTCAAAATTGTCCTTGCTTTACTTATTAAAGATGTACCCAAAATGCGTGATCGCAATACATCTCTTTGTTGGTCTGGTAGACCTAAATCATTTTTAGAATTATTGATTGCACCATCTGCCGTCATCCTATCTGTTTTTATCAACCCCCAGTTTTTTGCTTCATCAGACATAGCCAATCTTAAAAATCCTTCTAACAACCTAGCTTTAGTTTCATATTGATCTGCTTGTTGGTAACCAAAAATATCAACTAACTGTTTTAGGCCATCATAACTGGGTTGGCGTAAAAATGAGCTGGTTTTACCTACCAAAGCATCTCTGGCTTTTTCCGGGGAAGCAATATTAAAGTAAACATATGTTCCATAAAATCCCTCACCCAATAAATTAAAATCTATATTACTCATATCCAGTTGTCCAATCTTTTCTAAAGATTTTGGCCATTTTAGTTCAGCGCCTACTTCTATTTCTTCCTTCTTAATCCCCAGGGTGCTCCCTATTGTTTGTTCGGCTCGGTGCTTTAAATACTCAAACAGTGTATTACATCCATGAAATTCATTATCATTTTCTACACCCAACTTCTGTTTAAATTGTTTAGGATCTTGAGCCAATTCATCTTCTGAAAATTGACCCCGTAGCTGTTTGAGAATATTCCCCTCCAAAGAACCCGCCACCTGACTCCAAAAATCAACCGCTTTCAGATCTACATATGGCAATAAATTTTCTGCAACTGGGGTGGATTTGCGGCTGGTTTGTAGCCATTCTTTGAACTTAAACACCCTCCTTAACACAAAATCACCACCACTTCCCTCACCAATAAATTCAACCTCCTCTGGTTTTTGGGGATCTCTTGGTCTTAAACCGTCATGAAAAGCGGCACGGCCAGTAATTCTCCATAGTCTCTCTGCAATCCGTTGAGCCCACTCACCTTTAACAACATCTCCATTACCAATTTCCCGGGCGATTTCTTGTTGTATGTCAATTTTCCTTTGTCCTCTGGCTGCCAAAAATTCTCTAGCTCTATTTTCATAGATTAAGAATGCTTTTCGAATTTCGGGAATTTTAAATAATGTATTAAAGTGTTCCGCTTTTAAGATCGGCGCTGACTCTGAAATAGCATCAGCACTGGTAGTTTTTGTATATATTAAAGAGAAATCATGCAGAGCAGCCCTGGCCATTAATTCTCTTTTCATATTTTCAGCCATCCCAGCACTTCCAATACTACCTTCCTCGATTGGAATATTTTTATCTAACCCCCTTTTTTGCAACTTTCTAATAACCAGGAAAACATCACTAAGGTAGGTAAAATTTTCGCTTGAACCAAAACTTTCCTGTGTTTTTTCGGCAAACGCTAATCTGTCCCTCATCCACCTCATTTTTCCATCATCGCTTTCTGGTAAAAACAGTGTCATTTCAGTTCCTTGAACAGTTTGTACTTTTATCGGTTCAGTTTTTTCACCTGCTTTCTCTTCAAAAGTAGGTTTTGGGGGTTGTAACATTAATTCTATACCCGCTCTTACATAATTGGCGTAGGCAGCAGGATCTTCGTTTTGTAGTCTTTTTAATGCTTTCTCTGAAAGCATTTTTTCCTCAACTGTTTTTCGCAACAATTCATATCCCCTAGCTTCAGCAACTAAATCATCAAGTTGAGCTGCTTTTTCAATAGAAATAGCGGGTTGTTCGGGTGGTGGACTAACACTAATGTGCTCCAAATGCTCCAGTGTTTGTTCTGGTCGTATCCTCAATGGGTTTTTATGCTCTTTCGGAGGATTTGGTATTGTTGATATTTCTGGGCTATCACCTTCTCCTGGCATATATTCTTTTCTCATGGAGGTGTATTTTACCCCCAATTGGATCTCCTTTCAAATTAAATGGTACTCTTAGCCCATCTTTGTGTCAAATTGGTGGGGATTGTCCTATAATGACCTATTTTTAGGGCCTTGATGGCCCATTTTTCACGCTATATGATCTCTTGTGCCATGGAACAACATCCTGTCCCAAGAGATGTCACTTCTTTTGAATTTCACCTGGTAGGAGACATGACTTTAAAACAGTTCATGTATCTGGCAGTGGGCCTTGGCCTGGCCTATTTATTCTTTGCCACTCTTTTATCTAAACAACCTTTTATTGCTGTACCCCTAATTGCCATTTCTGGTTTATCGGGTGCAGCTTTTGCTTTTTTACCCATTTCCGACCGCCCGCTTGATCATTGGATGCTGGCTTTTTTTAAGGCAGTTTATTCTCCCACTCAAGGTTTATGGAGCTTGCCTAGCCAAAGAGGGGTTATATCTAACCGCTTACAAACCTATCTAGCCTCAATTGGGGCATTACCTATCCAGGCGCCACCGGCACCAACAATCACATCAACTACTGCCCCAAAGCTCTCTCGCCTTATACCTGTGTCACCCCCACCTCCGACCTCACCCAACCCAACTCACCCTTCTTCCCCTGCCACCAACCAGCTGGATGAGATGTCACAAAATGCCAAACTACTTTTAACTCAACTGGCGGAAACAACCAAGCGAATTAGTGAGGTCCGTGAAGTAGTGGAAAGCGCCAAAACCCCACCTGCCAATTTATCCCAAGTTCTGCAACCAATTTCAGGTACATTAAAAAGCCTAGCCAGCCAAACCGAGGACTTATTACAACAAACCACTGCCACTAGCCGTGTTTTAACTGCCTCAAAACCAGCTGAAGTCAAGGTGGTTCAATCTCAAGCTCAAACCAGAACACAAATCATGCTAACCTCTTTCCCCAATATTGTTAATGGTGTGGTTGGTGATCGGGTAGGAAATTATTTGGAGGGCGTGATTGTCAGTATTCATGACCAAAATGGTTTGCCGGTCCGAGCTTTAAAAACCAATAAACTTGGTCAGTTTGTGGGAGCCACCCCGCTCCCTTCAGGAGTTTATACTATCACTATGGAAAAAGATGGGTTTGAATTTGATAATCTACAAATTACCCTCACCGGAGAAACAATTGCACCACTTAAAATTATTGCCAAACAAGGAACTTTAGCATGATTACACAAGCCCAAAAATTTGTGCCAATTACTGATATTAAAGATGATTTAATTTTTTTAAAAAACGGCAGTGTAACCATGGTAGTAGCTACTTCGGCTGTTAATTTTGGCTTACTTTTTGAAACTGAACAAATTTCTTTAATTGATTCCTTTGCCGGGTTATTAAATTCCCTCTCGTTTCCTATTCAAATTATCATCCATTCCAAAAGACTCGATGTTTCATCCTATCTTAATAATTTGGACCAAGCCTATTTAAAACAAACCAACCCCAAATTAAAACAATTGATCACCTCTTACCGCCAATTTGTGGCCAGTGTGATTAAAGCTAATAATGTGCTCGATAAACAATTTTATGTTTGTTTAACCGTTACCCCAATTGAGCTGGGGGTATTACCCAAAAATGACGCTGAAAAGAGCAAAAAGGCTAACACTGTTTTAATCCCCCGGCGTGACCACCTGCTGGGACAGCTGGCCAGACTCGGGTTAAAAACCAAACAACTAACTACGGTGGAGCTCGTTAAGTTGCTTTATAATATTTACAATCCGCCCAACAGTAATTTAACAGTTCAGGCTCCAGCCCAACCTCAAGCCAGGCCAATTGTGGCTCCAACCCCAGCTGCAGCGCCGCCTCCACCTCCACTACAACCCCCGCCTCAAACCAAACCAAATTTGGTTAGATTAGGACCAACTACCACAAACTTAACGGCACCTTTTGTGGTGGAGGAATTACCGGATGACTTCACAGCCACCAATTATTAACATGAAGATCGACGATGTGATTGCCCCAAACAAGCTGGAGGTGGATTTTTCGTTCCTTCGTTTAAACGATGTACTATACCGAACCTTTTTTGTGTCTAATTACCCCAGATTTGTGGAGCCCAATTGGTTGGAGCCATTAGTCTCTTTTGAGGGTTCACTATTTATCTCAATGTTCATTTATCCCACTAAATCATCTGGGATATTGGACGATTTGAAAAGAAAGATTGCTGAAATGGAGGCTACTATCCAAACTGATTTAGAGCGGGGTCGGGCTGTTGACCCAACTGTTTCAGTGTCCCTGGAAGATGCCCGCTCACTGCAGGAACAATTAGCTAGGGGGGCAGAGAGATTTTTCCAATTCAGTCTTTATTTAACAGTCCCAGCCTCATCTAAAGAAGAGTTAGAAAATAAGTCTCAACTGGTCCAATCAACTTTGGGCAGTATTTCTATCACAGCCAGAAAAGCTACCCTGCAAATGACTGACGGCTTTATTTCTACTCAACCATTAGGTCAAGATCAACTTTATTTAACCCACAATATGGATACCACCTCACTGGCCACCACTTTTCCTTTTACCTCATCCGAGCTAACTGCCCCAGAAGGAGTAATTTATGGTATTAATGAGCATAACGACTCACTGATTATTTTTGACCGGTTCAGTCAGGAAAATGCCAATTCGGTAGTGCTGGCTACAGCCGGAGCCGGTAAATCTTACTTTGTTAAATTAGAAGCCCTGCGTTCGCTAATGCTTGGCACCGAGGTAATTGTGATTGATCCAGAGCGAGAATATGCTCCACTGGCAGAAGCGGTTGGTGGTGATTACATTAATTTCTCCACCACCTCCCCGGTTAAAATCAACCCTTTTGATCTACCTAACACCTTGGGTTCTGAAGAAGATGAGTTGGGGCGCAAGATTTTATCTTTGACGGGGTTTTTAAAATTAGTGCTGGGAGAGCTTGATGCTAATGAGGCTGCCATACTGGATCGGGCATTATCAACAACCTACCGCCTCAAAGGTATTACCGTTGGTCATATTCCGCCTCAAGCCGAACCACCCTTAATGGAGGATTTATATAAAGTACTGGTGGGGATGGAAGAAGCAGTAGCTGGTTCTTTAGCAGCCAGATTGGAAAGATTTATCAAAGGGTCATTGGCGGGTATTTTTTCTGCCCGATCTAATGTGGAATTAACTAATCCTTTCACTGTTTTCTCTGTTCGGGATTTACCAGATCAACTGCGCCCTCTGGCCATGCATTTAATCTTAGATTATATTTGGACCAAAATCAGGCACGAGATGAAAAAGAGGATTTTGGTGGTTGATGAGGCCTGGTATTTAATGAAGTATCCGGATTCGGCTGCCTTTTTAGTGGAAATGGTCAAACGGGCCAGAAAATACTATTTAGGGGTGACCGCCATCAGTCAAGACGTAGAAGATTTCTTAGCCACAGATAAAGGGAAAGAGATTATTTCCAATTCAGCCATGCAGGTGCTACTTAAACAAGCCCATATTTCGGTAGGAAGGCTGGGTGAGGTATTTAATTTATCCCAAGGAGAACAAAGATTATTATTATCAGCCGGGGTTGGCCAAGGATTGTTTTTTGCCGGCAATACTCATGTGGCCATGTCAATTGTGGCCTCCCCAGATGAGCATCGTCTAATTACCACCAATCCTGGGGAAATATTGGCGGCCAAGGGTTAAAATGGATCCATTACTCACTACCAACTTACAAATTTATAAGGACACAGAAAATTTTATTAGTCTTTATAAACAACCCCAATTAAAAGAATATATTGATGATTTAATTGACCGTGGTATTAAAGCAACTTTCAAAGGCAGACCCTTAATTTTTTATGCCAAAATTATTGCGCTATCTGCTCAAAAAAAGGCGCTTGATACAGGGGCCAGAGCAGAATATCCCAAGCTTTACCAAAATGCCATACGCTCGCCACAAGAGTTAAAAAATCTTTTTACCAGGTGCACCCAAACAGAACAACAAGTGGTGGGGTTTTTAAGATTGGCCGCCCAAGATCAAATTGGGGCTATTTTATCCAGACCTGATTTGGCTGCCATCCAAACTGCTGACAAAATGGCTCCCAGCCCTCAAAAAGAACAACATTATTTAAATTGGGTTAGCAAAAAAGATCAAAGCGAAGAAGTGATTAAAAAACCGCTTACCTTGCCTCGTTTATCAACTCCATCAATAGCCAAAAATTTTTTCTCGTCGTTTCAAATGGGGGCTAGAAAATTAATTATTCGTTTTGGGCCCAATCTTTTATCAGGAGCTATTGGTGGTATCACTGGGCTAAGTTTAGGTGGCCCAGTTGGGAGTGTGATTGGAGTAATGGGTGGTGGTTTTATGCCCCAAATTGTTAAAAGTGGGGCTGCCAGAGGTTTAATTGGTGGAGCACTTCGGGGCGGAGGAGGATTAATACTTCGAGCCGGTGGGGGTCTTTTGGCAGCGACTAATCCAGTGGGCTGGGCAATTTTAGCTAGCTCTTTACTACCCAAAAAAGGCAAAACAATACTTAAGTGGGTAATTATTGGGGTGGCCGGTTTTATTATGCTGCCATTTTTCATGTCCCTTTTACAAACAACCTCTTTTCTTCCTCCGGCAGGAGTAGGTGAAGCTGCCCCGGGCCTACCACCGGGTAGTGTAGTACCTGGTGGTGATTTGGACAAAAAATGCGATTTTTCTCAATTTAATATTTTCCAAAGCAGCGCGGTAAGCAGCGCGGTTTTACAAAAATATGTTGACAGGGCTTTGGCAACCGGAAAGGTTAAACCCGGGGATCAAACAAATAGATTGAGCGATCGGGCCCGGTATATTCGGGATGCTGCTTCCGGTGCTGGTTTAAATCCAGCTATCTTTTTGGGTTATTGGGAAAGTGAAAGCGCCTTCAGCGACTACTCACACCCCGGGGTCAGACCAGGCATGGATTTAGGCTGCGACCCGCTCAATAAAGCAATCACCTCTTTTGAGGAAGATGTTTTATGTGCTGTTGGAAAAAGTTCTATTAGCAATTCTCGCACTTCGCAATGTGCTATTAGTAAAAACAAAAATGGTGCTGCCTGCCAAGCAATTTTATTCCAAGAAAGCGAGGGTGTGGTACTGCCAATTAACACTCTTGGTGATTTCCTAAATTCATATGGATCAAAAGTGTCTGATCCTAACAATATTCAATCTGATGCAATTGTGAAACAAACTATTGCTGATTTAGGGTTGGTTTCTTGTACTGCCGCACCAACTCAAGCCATTTGCCCCATACCCAACGGGACAGTTACCTGTGGATCAGTGGGAACTGGTGGAATAGCGGGTTGTGAAAATGGCCATTGCGGAGCAAAATATGACAACCCAGCCAATATCTGTAGTCTTGTACCTGCTACAGCTTATGCTGTAGATATTGGAGGATCGCCCGGTCAGGAGGTTTTAATGCCCACCTTAACAGATCCACAAACCGGTATCACCCAGTCTTTAAATTGTACTTTTTTGGGCCAAGAGGCAGGAATAGAGGGAGATACAATTAACCGTTTTGGTTGTCAGGATAATATCTGGATTAGATTTCATCATCTACAAAGCGGGCAACCCGCCAAAACCGTAAAATCAGGTGAATTAGTGGGCAAGATTGCCAACAGCGCTGGTGGGCCCCATGTTCATATCCAACTGGGCATTGGTGGAGAATGTACCGGCAGCAATACCAGCTATTGTAAAGCGGCAGATAGTTATATTAAATGTAAGTAGTGGCAAATTTAAAACAAAAAATTATTATCGCGGTAGCAATTTTGGGAGCAGCCTTAATTTTAATCTTCCAAAGGGGTTTGTATGACAAACCAAATACCCAATCCGCCCCTGCCAATCCAACCCAAGTTAAATCTGTCTCAACCCAAACCGGTGATCCCCAAATTGTTGCCACCAATCCCACACCTTTAGAAAACTCCATCATTTTCCCTACCCAAACTGTAGAAATTACCTTCAATCAGCCCTTGGAAAACAGGGGTGAGTTTAAAAATAGATTAGACCCTAAAGCAGATTATGAAATAAAATTATCGGAGGATCGAAAAACTGCCAAAATTATCCCTACCACCCCTTTTAAACTTGGTACTACTTTTACTTTATTCATCTTACCTGATACTAAGTTTGATGGGCATAAACTTTTAAACCGTGAGATTATTATCCATTTTCGCACTATCGAATATAAGGGGGTTTAACTAAGATTAACCGGCATAATCACATACCTTAGACCATCTTCTCCCATTGGTTTTAAAATAGCAGCAGAAAGGGGCCCAGACAACTCTAAAATGACCTGGGAGGAAGAAGTGGCAGATAGGGCATCAATTAAAAATTTAGTGTTAAAAGCAATTTGGATTTCTTGGCCTTCTCCTTCTGCTTTAATTTCCTTTTTTTGATTACCCAATTCTTTAGCTTCCGAAGTTAGGATTAATTTTTGGGGTGAATTTTGCAGTTTAACAATATTAGCCTCACCTTTAGCAAAAATAGAGGCTAGTTTGACTGCTTTTAAAAGCTCCAACCTCTCTACCACCAGTCTGGCTTGATAATCAGTGGGAATAATTTTTTCCCAAGCTGGAAACTGACCTTCAATTAATCTGGAGGAGAGTCTAGTGTTACCAAAACTAAAAATAATCTGATTTTGATCATTGGAGGTAGTAATTTCCAACCCGTCCACCTCTTCCTCTGACATCAGCCTGGCAATTTCTTCCAAAGTACGTCTCGGCACTAAAGCCTTAAAGGCAACCCCTGCTTTAGTGGGCACTATTTTATGAGCCAAACGGTATCCATCAGTTGCCACCAACTCTAAATGTCCATCTTTAATCTCGGTTAAAATACCTGTTAAAACCGGCCTACCCTCATCAACCGCTGAAGAAAAAGTAACTTCTGGCAAAGCTTTGATTAAAATTTGAGGGTCTAAGTGAGTAGCTTCTTTACCAGCCAAGGGAATTATGGGAAATTCAGAAGCTGCAATTCCGCTAACTTTAGAAGAAAATGTTGGAGTAGTAATTTCCAGTTGATCAGAACTCGAGGTAATTTCTAATTTTTCCCCACCTAGATTAGCTACCACCTCTACTAAAGTTTTAGCAGGAACAGTAATTTCTCCTTCCTCTTCTATTTCAGCTTTAATAAATTTAACTACCCCAATTTCCAAATTAGTAGCAGATAGTTTTAATCTTCCTTGATCAGTTTGAAGCAACACATTACCCAACACTGGTAGTTGTGATCTAACCCCACAAGAACGAGCTACTGCAGATAGGGCTGGAAATAAATCTTGTTGTAAAATATTAACCTTCATGACTCTTTCTTGGCAGAGACAAAGCGCTGAACCTCATCTTCTGTAACTTTAATCAACCTAAAGCGGACTCGTCCAGCCAGTATTAGGTTTTTAATGTGTTTTTCCTCATCTGTCAAGTTAGCAGTTTGACCAGATTTTACTTCAATAAAGTCAATCCGGTCATTATTTTTAATTCCCACAAAGTCAATTGGCCACCCCAAAGGAATAATCCGATCGTAATCATAACGAAGTTCAGCATATGTTAAAAGTTCAGCCACCTTGCCTTTTTGAGGGTTAATTGATCCTTGAATGGTTTGTAAAATTTTACTGGGTAATCCATCAACCTGACGATAAAGATCAATTAAATCAGTGGGGATATCTTTTGGACCACGGTTTTGAAGTCTTCCAAAAAGATAAGCGATTAATAAGGCTAAAAATCCAATAATTACCAAATTCCAATGAATATTCATTTATTTTACTTATCCACCTCCTGTTTAGAATACTTTTATATATTATATAAAGTAGTACTAATATATAGGCGTGGTTGATAAGTGGATAAATAGGGTAAATTGAAGAATAAAATTGTGGTGGATATTTTTTTTTCCATTTTTTAGCTTCTATAAACCATGAACCATAAACTATTTACTCTTTAACTTTTGCCTTAATTTCGTGTGTATAAAGTATAACATAGATGTGGATATCTTTGTGGATATCCTCTCCCTGATTGTGGACAACTAATTTTGCAATACTTGCTTAATTTCGATTAATAACCGTTGAATTTCCCGGTCACGCGAAGCTGCCTCATTAATTTTTTCTACCCCGTGCATAATAGTGGTGTGGTCCCTTCCTCCTAGCATTTCACCAATCCGCTCATATGGTAGCTGGCACTCTTTATATAAAATATACATGGCCAACTGTCTTGGTAGCACCAACTCCTTTTTTCTGTTTGGTCCGGTGATATCTGCCATTTTCAAATTAAAATACTGGTTAATATGGCCCAATACCTTTTTGTGATCAATTTTTTGGGGAGATACCAGGGGTTGACCTAAAAAGTTTTTTACCATCTCTTCAGTAATGGCTTGGCCGGACAATTTAATAGTTTGTAAAATTTGAATAAGTTTTCCTTCTAACTCCCTGGCATTGGTGGGCATACTTTCGGCAATCAAAGTTAAAACTCTTTCTGGTACTATCTCTCCCCTCTCTTGGCATTTAGCCTTCAAAATTGCGACCCTGGTATCAAAATCAGGTTGTTGAATATCCACCATCAGCCCCCCCTGGAAACGGGACGCCAGCCTTCCTTCCAGTTTTTGAATTTCATTGGGTGGCCTATCGGCAGTTAGAATAATTTGAGTGTTTTTAGCTTGAAGTTCATTAAAAGTATGGAAAAACTCTTCCTGGGTTGAATCACGGCCGGAAATAAATTGAATGTCATCAATTAAAAGTAAATCACAGGAGCGGTAGCGGGTTCGAAATTCATTAGTCCTTTTGGTTTGGATGCTTTCAATAAAATCATTGG